>VBOO01000011.1:0-9197 GCA_005877505.1 Nitrospirota bacterium | reverse complement strand
GAAACTCGCCAGCCTGACCGCTGCCATTCTCCTGGTGATCGGGATGCCGATCGCGTACTGGCTGACCTATTCCCGCTGGCGCTGGAAGTTTCTCGTGGAGTCGGTCGTGGCGTTGCCGCTGGTGCTCCCCCCGACGGTGCTGGGCTTCTACGTCCTGGTGGCATTCGGGCCGAAGAGCTCCCTGGGCCAGGGGTATCAGGCGCTCGTCGGCCATCCCCTGGCCTTTACCTTCGAGGGGCTCCTCTTCGCCTCAGTCCTCTACAGTCTGCCGTTTGCCGTTCAGCCCTTCACGTCCGCCTTCGGGGCTGTGGATCCGAAGCTGGTCGAGGCCTCGTGGACCCTCGGGATATCTCGACTGGCCACGTTCCTTCGGGTGACATTGCCACTATCAATCGCCGGCGTGGTGACGGGCCTAGTCCTCAGCTTTGCCCATACCATGGGAGAGTTCGGGGTGGTGCTCATGGTGGGCGGCAACATACCCGGCGTGACTAGGACAGTGTCGATCGACATCTATGATGAGGTCCAGGCCCTCAACTACGCCGGCGCGGCGGAAACGGCGCTAGTGCTCTTGATCTTCTCCTTTGTGACCCTGTCGATCGTCTACGCCCTCAACCGGAGGATGTGGGTGGTATGGCCGACGAGATGACAGCCGACTTCGAAAAACGGTACGACGGAGGGCCCACGATCCGCGCGGCGCTCCGGCTTCCGGTCGGCCATTCCCACGTGACCGTGCTGTTCGGGCCGTCAGGGGCGGGAAAGACGACGGTCTTGCGCTGCCTTGCCGGCCTGGAGCGGCCCGAGCGCGGGCGCATCCGCTTTGTGGACGAGCCGTGGGTGGACACGGACTTGGGCGTCATGGCGTCCCCGCAAGCGCGCGGGATCGGCTACCTGTTCCAGGACTACGCACTCTTTCCCCACCTGACCGTTGCCGGGAATATCACCTACGCGATTCACGGCCTTGACCGGGAGGAGCAACACACGCGGCTTGCGGAGATGCTCCGCCTCTTGCGGCTCGAGGGGTTGGAAGACCGGCGGCCGGCTCAGCTCTCAGGAGGGCAGCAGCAGCGAGTTGCGCTCGCGCGCGTGCTGGCCCGCCGTCCACGGCTGCTGCTGCTCGATGAGCCCCTTTCCGCGCTGGATGCGCCGACCCGCGAGCAGCTCCGGGGTGAGCTCAGGTCCGTGCTGCGCGGGCAGTCCATGCCGACCCTGTGCGTGACCCATGATTGGGTGGAAGCGTTGACGCTGGCGGATGACGTGGCGGTGATGGCCGGCGGGCGAATCCTCCAGACGGGGTCGCCTGATCAGGTCTTTAGCAAGCCTGCCAACGCCGATGTGGCCGCCATTGTCGGAGTCGAAACGGTGATCCTCGGGAGAGTCAGCGGTCGTCAGGATGGCCTGGCCGCGTTCGATGTGGGAGACAAGCGGCTGTGGGCCGTCGAAGCGAGTTCTATCTCTGCATTCGGGCCGAGGACGTGACCCTCGAGAGCGGGACGCGCCCGAGCAGCAGCGCCCGCAATCACCTCGCCGGCCGGGTGATGCATGTGCGCCCGGCCGGTCCCGTCTCACGCGTCGCCGTGGACTGCGGCTTTGCGCTGACAGCCCTCGTCACCCGCCAGGCGGCGCAGGATCTGGACCTGAAACCCGGAACGCCGGTGACCGCCACCGTGAAGGCGTCGGCGATCCATCTGATCCCGCGCTGAGCTACGCGTCACTCTGATCCAGATTCTCCGTCACCATTTCAAAGATGCGGATCCCGGAAAGCTTCTCGGAGACGATCACTTGCTTGGCACCTTCTTGTCGAAGAATCTCTGCTTCCTGATTTTCCTCAGCCGTCATAATAATTTGGGCTCGAGGAGCCATTCGTTTGAGATGCGCCAACAGCCGACGGTTGGTGATCCCTTTGAGAAAGGTGTCCGAAATGGAACAGATGACAAAAGACGCATCGACGATCCCCCAATGGTCAAGTGTCTCTGGATAAGCCAAGTCGCCGTACACCCAATGAAATCCCCGTGATTCCAAATGATCTTTGAGGGCAGCATTGAAGTCCACCACCAGGACACGTTCCTTCAGATGGGAAGCTCGGCTCTCTAGCGCATCCAGAAACGCCATACCAGCTCGGAAACAGCCCAATAGCACAATATCCCGCTTAGGGCTTTTGCGGCGCCTGGTCTTCTCCTCCCGCACTTCCCTCTCTCGGACATTCAGGATGGGAACAGCGCGCATCAAAGCCCGGGTCAACGTGTCATTGAATTTGATGATGTAGGTCGCCAGAATTGAGGTGACCAGCATGGAAGCGAGTACGGTGGAGGAGAGCCCTTCCGATACGTGGCCGTAGTTTGCTCCCAGAGCCATGATCACGAGGGAAAACTCGCTCATTTGAGCCAAGTTCAGAGCGGTCAGCAACCCGTTCCGAAGTCCCATCCTCAAAAAATACACCGTGGGCGCCACAGAAAGTAACCGACTGACGAGCACAAATGCCGCAACAACCAAAGAAATTTCCAGCAACTGCCACGTGGGCTGTGGCACCTTGAGCCCCAACGATACAAAGAAGAGCGTGACAAAAAAATCACGCACTCCAGTCAGCTTGGCGATCACGTCCGCGCCGTAGGGGAAGGCGGTGATGCTCATGCCAGCGATCAAGGCGCCCATCTCCTTCGAGAGTCCTGCAACTTCCGCGAGACCGGAGATGAAGAAGCACCAGGCGACAGTGGTCAATAACACCAACTCCGGGCTCTTGTTGGCCGCAAGGAAGAGACGGCTTAAAAGGTGGCGGCTGGCGAGGAAGGTGGTCACCACTAGGACCACACCGAAGCCCAAGGACTTGGCGATGTTTCCCAATTGGGGGTTCAACAAGTTGGGCTGGAAGGCCATGAACACGATGGCACAGACATCCTGCAGAACCAGAACCCCCACAGTCAGGTGGCCGGCAACGGTGTGTATCTCGAACTTGTCGTGCAGGAGCTTCACTACGATGAGGGTGGAGCTTAAAGCTGCCGCCACCGCTATATAAAGGAGATCGAAGTTTCCATTGCCCATCCTATAACCGAGGAATCGGAATGCTAAAAGGCCCAGTGCCACGCAGGAGGCAAACTGCACGATTCCCAGCGTCAACATCGACTTGCCCATCTTCACGAGTTCCCGAAGGTTGATCTCCATGCCGATGATGAAGAGGAGCAAGATGAGCCCTATCTCGGAGATCAGCTCAATATTGTCTTCGTTCGTCACGAGTCCGAACCCTAGGTGGGCTCCCAGAAGAACACCGCCCAGGACATATCCGAGAATCAATGGCTGGCGTAAGAGTCGCGCCACGTGGGACGCTGCCGCTGCGAAGATAATCCCGTAGGCAATGTCGGTTAGAAGTGAGAGGGAATGGTCAACCACTGGGCTCATCTCCCGTTCCCTCGACGGTCTGGTCCGGTTCCTCCATCATGCCTTCGTCGAAGTCTTCGCCCATCTCCCCGGCCATCTTCTTCATGAACCGCGTCATGCTCTGTGGATCGCTCTCGTCGAAGTCGCCCAAGTTGCTTGGGTCGGCCAGCGACTCGAGGCGCGCCTCTTCCGATTTGGGGGTGGCGATGCGGGAGATGAGTCGTGTCAGCCGGTCGCTCCCGCAGTGCTGGCAGCGCGCCGGCTCGGGGTTGCTGATGTTCCGGATGAAAAGCGTGGTGCGCTTGCGGCAGGCGTCGCATTGGTATTCATAAATCGGCATTCCATCACCTCTCCTTCGTGCCTAACAATGTTGCTCAAAATCAGCGGTGGACGTCAACCCTCCTCGTACTATAATGGTAAGCCAGGAGACGGAACCGGCACCCAGGCGCTCGCGATCACGACCGGAGGGGACAAGCATGGACATTCGCACCGAGAGCCGCAACGTGACGATGGTCCCTCAGTGGCAGGAAGAAATCGAAGGCCGCTTGCACGATCTCCAGGACGGGCACAACGACATTCTCCACGCCAGGATGATCCTGGAGAGGAACCGGCATCACAACAAGGGGCCGAAGATCGCCATGGCGCGGCTGGTGTGCAACGTGCGGGGCGGAACCTTCACCGCCTCGAAAACGGAAGAGACGTTCGAAGAGGCCATCCGGGCGACGTTCAACGCGATGGAGGAGGAGTTACGAACATTCCGGGAGAAGAGGAAGCAACGGGCGCGGGTCGAATCAGCCCGGCGGAAGCCGAGCAGGAGGGTGCGATTCGACTGAGACCGCGCCGGCGACTATACTAGGGGACTGGTAGGAACGTCGCGTGCGCGCGTTGGTCAAGACGAAGGCTGCCCCGGGGTTGGAGCTGCTGGACGTCCCCAAGCCGTCGGCCGGCCCGGGGGAAGTGGTCGTGCGGGTCCTGGCCACGTCCCTCTGCGGGACCGATAACCACATCTACCGGTGGGACGAGTGGGCCCAGGGCCGCATCCACCCGCCGCGCATCATCGGGCATGAGCTGTGCGGCGAGGTCGTCGAGGCCGGTCCCGGGGTGGCGGCGGTCGCCGTCGGGGATTATGTCGCGGCTGAGTCGCACATCACGTGCGCCGTGTGCTTTCAGTGCCGGACGGGCAACGCGCACGTCTGCAAGAACTACCGGATCCTGGGCATCGACGAAGACGGCTCGTACGCCGAGTACGTGAGGCTTCCCGAGCGCGTCCTCTGGAAGACCTCGCGGGAGATCCCGCCGGAGTTTGCCTGCCTGCAAGAGCCGCTGGGCAATGCCGTCCACGCGGCGCTCGTGGAGGACCTCACCGGGCAATCGGTGCTGATCACCGGCTGCGGCCCGACGGGGCTCTTCGCGACGGCGGTGGCCCGCACCGCAGGCGCCGGCGTGATCATCGCCTCGGACGTGAGCGACTACCGGCTAGGCCTCGCCAAGCAATTGGGTGCGGACCACACGATCAATCCCGCCAGGGATGACACCGACCTCATCACTCACGTGACGGGGGGCGAGGGGGTGGACGTGGCGCTGGAGATGTCCGGAAATCCCACCGCGATCCACAAGTGCTTCCTGTACGTCAAGAACGGCGGCCGTGTCTCCCTGTTCGGTATCCCGGAGGCGCGGGTCAGCTTCGACATGACCAATGAGATCATCTTCAAAGGCATCCGGGTGTACGGCGTCACGGGGCGGCGGCTCTTCCAGACCTGGTACCGTCTTTCCGGGCTGTTCAAGGCCGGCCTCAACATCAAGCCGGTCGTCACCCATGTCCTGCCCCTGGACAAATTCGCTGAAGGGTTCGACCTGGTGGCGAAAGGCCAGTGCGGCAAAGTGGTCCTGAAGCCCTGATGGCCTACGACAAGATCAGATCGCTGATCGAGCAGCAGCTCGCGGAGATCCGGGCCGCAGGATTGTATAAGACCGAGCGTATTCTGCTAGGTCCGCAGGGGGGTAGCATCCGCGTCGCGCAGGGGACGGTCATCAACCTCTGCGCCAATAATTACCTGGGCCTGGCCGACCACCCGGCGATCGTAGAGGCGGCGGCGCAGGCGGTCCGCACGCGAGGGTTCGGCATGGCCTCGGTGCGGTTCATCTGCGGGACGCAGGACCTCCACAAAGATCTCGAACGGGCCCTCACGTCGTTCCTCGGCACCGGCGATACCATCCTCTACAGTTCCTGTTTCGACGCGAACACCGGCCTCTTTGAGACGCTCCTCGGTGAGAACGACGCCGTGCTCAGCGACGCGCTGAACCACGCGAGCGTGATCGACGGCGTCCGCCTGTGCAAGGCCCAGCGGTACCGGTACGCGCACGGGGACATGGCCGACCTGGAAAAGGGGCTGCGGGAGACCGCGGGGCGGCGCATCCGCCTGATCGCCACCGATGGGGTCTTCTCGATGGACGGGGACTTCGCCCGTCTCGATGCGATCGTCGAGCTGGCCGAGCGCTACGGCGCTCTCATGATGGTGGACGACAGCCACGCGACCGGCTTCATCGGCCCCACCGGGCGGGGGACGCCGGAGCTGTTCGGCGTGGCCGACAAGGTGGACCTGCTCACCAGCACGCTGGGCAAGGCGGTGGGAGGCGGGACTGGCGGGTTCACGGCGGGCCGGCGCGAGCTGATCGAATTGCTGCGCCAGCGCTCGCGTCCGTACCTGTTCTCGAACGCCGTCCCGCCGATGATCTGCGCGGCGGGCCTGAAGGCGCTGGAATTGATCCGGCAGGGCGCTGAGCTGCGGACGCGCCTGGAGGAGAACGCGCGGTTCCTCAGACAGTCCCTGGAGAAACTCGGCTTCAAGGTCAGGCCCGGCACGCACCCGATCATGCCGGTCATGCTCGGCGACGCGGCGCTGGCCGTGCGGATGGCAGACCGTTTGCTGGAGGAAGGCGTGTATGTGATCGGCTTCAGCTATCCCGTCGTGCCCAAGGGAGAAGCCCGCATCCGGGTCCAGGTCTCAGCGGCGCACACCCGCGAGCAGCTCGCTCAGGCAGTCACGGCGTTCGAGAAGGTCGGGCGTGAACTCAGAGTCATCTCATAGAGCGAAGCCCTAATTCTCCTGGTCCCGTTCGAGCCTCTCCACGCGCTGGCGGAGGTGGTCCTGTTGCTGCTGGAGATGGTCGTAGGAGCTGCGGATAAGGACGTGCGTGTCCTCGAACTTGCGGTTGAAGTATTCCCGTTCCTGCACGTGCTGAACTTGAATGTGCATCGTGAGGCTTTCGGCCACTAGCCGCAGTTCATGGCGGAGTCCCTCGACCAGTACCCCGGTGTGACGCTTGACCTCCTCAAATCGGTCATCGATGCGCTCGTTAACCTGCTCAAAGCGTTGATCAATCGAGCGGAAACGCTGATCGTGTGTGTCGAGCCGTTGCTCGATCCGGTCAAACCGCTGATCGTGCGAGTCGAGCTGTTGCTCAACCCGATCGAGCCGCTGTTCCACGCGATCGAACCGCTGATCGACCCGATCAAAGCGCTCGTCAACCCTCTGAAATCGTTCGTCGAGGTACTGAACCAGTTCCTGATCCACGCCGCCTCCACCGAGCGCCAAGAGTAAGCTGCTAAGCTGTCCTTGTCAATGAGACACGGGAATTTTGAGAAGGTTGATCGCGGACAGAAAAATAATTGAGGCTCATACTTGATTGGTTGTTGGTTTCTTGCAGGAATGCTGGTATATCCCTGGCTGTCTAGGAGGGGAGCGGAGTGGGATTTCTGATCCGGGTGCTTGCGAACGCGCTGGCGATCCTCGCCGCTGCCTACATCCTGCCGGGCATCGAGGTGAGCGGCGGCATGGCGCTGCTGGCGGCAGGCGTCGTGCTGGCGCTCATCAACGCCGTGGTCCGGCCCGTGCTCATCTTCTTGACCTTGCCGGTCACGCTGGTCACCCTGGGGCTCTTCCTCTTCGTCCTGAACGCCTTCTGCCTATGGCTCACGTCCTGGCTGGTCAAGGGGTTCGAGGTGCAGGGCTTCTGGCCGGCGGTGTTCGGGGCCATGCTCGTGAGCGTCGTGAGTTGGCTGGTGAACGCCTTCCTCAGCGACCAGGGTCAGGTCGTCGTCATCACCGGCCACAGGCGATTTCCCGACGGCGACGTCATCGACATCTCACCCAAGCACTAATCGTTCAATGTTAATCGTTAAATGTTAAACGTGCTGTAGGGGCACGGCGCGCCGTGCCCCTACTCTTCACGATTAACGAATAACGTATGACGAATAACGAGGCTCCTGCGGGGCTGTGACGCCGAAACGCCCCCCCACCCTGACCCTCCCCCTCATGGCCCGTTGCATTCCGAAGAGCAACGGGCGCCCCGGAGGGATGGGTGGGGGTGGGCTCTTTGGTGACAGAACCAGCCCATCTTATTTAGACTTGGATGGAGCGGTGAAGCGCCAGTCTGTGAATTCTTGAATGATGGGGTCGAGGTTGAAGGCCACGCTGATGCGTGGGACGGCCCCGTTGTACACGCCGACGGCGTGCGAAAGCCAGCCGGGGAACAGCACGCACTGGCCGGCGGTCGGCGTGAAGGCGATGCTCTTGCCGGCGTCGTGCAATTCGGGCACGGCGTAGCGCAGATAAGGGGCCAGCATCGTGGCGAGGCATCCCCGCGGATCAAACAGGAGAAGATCGCCGCCGCTCTTGCCCTCCTTGGCGATGTCTCCGATATCCACGTAATACACGCCCGACCAGAACGTGCCGGGGTGCGGGTGCACCGAGTTGCTTCCCCCTTTGCGTTGCACGTTCGCCCAGGTCTCGACGACCTGCCAGCGAGGATGCTTCCCTGTAAGGTCCGGTGCCCGCTCGGAGAACTCCGTAGCCTGGGTGGCGACTTCGACGATCGGGGTCATGAGGTCTTTAAGCACCGGCCCTGCCCACTCGAACATGGACATGTCGTGAGGCGAGGACCAGCCGACGACCTCGTGGTCCGCCTCGGCGGGATGGGAGGCCTCGCGTTCGAGAATCACCCGGCGCAGCTCCTTATTGATGCGCGCGTGGTCCGGGATGGTGAAGACCAGGAGCGGGGTGGAGAAAATCGGCCGGATGTTGATTTCCATCTCCTTGGACATGACGGCGCCTTTCGTGCTGAGCAACGCGAGAATATCGTCAGGTCAGCAAGGTGTCAAGGCGCCTTGAGAACCCTGTCTTGCTCCGTTATAATGCGTCCCTCATGGCGATTTCCGCCAAAGACTTTGTGAGTCTGCTCCAGGACGTGGGATTCGACTTCTTCACCGGGGTTCCGGATTCGACGTTGAGCGAGGTCATCGCCACCCTGATCGAGCGGCGGGTCTATGTCCCGGCGGTCCGCGAGGATGAGGCGGTGGGTCTGGCGGCCGGGGCCTATCTGGGCGGCAAGATACCGGCCGTGCTGATGCAGAACTCCGGTCTGGGAACGTGCTTGAACGCGTTGATCTCGCTGAACCTGATCTATTTGCAGCCGTGCCTGCTCCTGGTCTCCTGGCGCGGCCACGACGGGAAGGACGCCCCCGAGCATCTGGTGATGGGGCAGATCATGACGAAGTTGCTCGATCTGGTGCGCATCCCGCACCGCACCGTGCGCGCGGAAACCGTGCGAGAGGACGTAGGCTGGGCCGCGCAGGTCTTCATGTCGCAACGCATCCCAGCCGCCCTGCTGGTCACCAAGGGGGTCTTTTCGTGAGGCCCGAAGAAGGGGTCCTCACCAGCCGCAGCCGCGCGATCGAAGCGGTGCTCGAATTGCTCACCGACGAGCTGGTCGTCGTCTGCAACGGATTCCCCTCGCGGGAAGTCTACGCGCTGCGCGACCGGCCGGAG
>VBOO01000309.1 GCA_005877505.1 Nitrospirota bacterium | reverse complement strand
ACGTTCAGGAACATGATGATTCCGAGTCCGCCCCCGATCGCGATCGAGATCCCCCAAGAAGTTGAAAAAATCCCGTGGCCATGGCCGTGCATGAAATGCGACGACACGATGATCAGCCCGGACAGGACTGTCACCAGCGCCCCGTACCTGAACCACCAGAGAGCCCGCGGCAATAATTTCTGCACAACGCCGCTCTTGGTGCCCGGATCGGTCTCTTTCATGAAAGGAACCTGGACGACGTTGAAGTAATAGAGGAGCCCGATCCACGTCACGCCCGAGAGGAAGTGAATCCACCGCATCAACAGGATGATGAACTCGTCAGCTTTGAACTCCATATTGGCTCCTTGGCTTAGGATTCGGTGCGTTTGAATTGGTATAGGTACAGATCACTTTCTGGTTGGTGGGCACCGATTATTCAGGGAATGTCTCCCGTTGTCAAGGACCTAGGAAATACTACAGATAGCGATCCACGAGGGCGCAGAGCTCTTTGACCGACGCTGCGGACTTCGCGAGCGCTGCCTGCTCGTCCTTCGTCAGCGAAAGCCGCACGATTTCTTCGACGCCGCGGCGCCCCAGCTTCGCCGGCACGCCCACGAACAGGTCGTCCACTCCGTATTCGCCCCGGCACAGCGCGGCGCACGGCATGATCTTCTTGCTGTCCAGCATGATCGCGTCCACCATCGCGACGATGGCGGCTGAGGGAGCGTAGTAAGCGCTGCCCGTTTTCAGGAGCGAGACGACTTCGGCTCCGCCCTCCTGGGTGCGCTTCACCAGCGCGTCAATCCGCTCCTTCGGGAGCCACTCGCTCAGCGGCACTCCCGCGACGGTCGTGTACCGGATCAAGGGGACCATCTGGTCGCCGTGCCCGCCGATCACCATCGCCTGCACGCTGTCCGCCGAGACCTTGAGTTCCGCCGCGATGAACGATTGCAGCCGCGCTGAATCCAGCACGCCGGCCATGCCCATGACCCGCTCGCGCGGGAACTTGCTGACCTTGTGGGCGACGTACGTCATCGCGTCTAGCGGGTTGGTGACCACGATAAGGATCGCGCTGGGTGAGACCGCCGCCACTTGCTTCGCGACGTCCCGGACGACCCTGGCGTTGGTCTCCAGCAACTGTTCCCGGCTCATCCCCGGCTTGCGGGGTACGCCCGACGTGATGACGACGAGGGACGACCCGGCCGAGACCTTATAGTCCATCGTGCCCTCGATGCGTCCGTTGGAGCCGACCAGCGGAGCCGCCTGCATCAGATCCAGGCTTTTCCCCTGCGGAATGCCATCCACAATATCGAGCAGCACCACATCATACCGACCGGTCTCCACCAGGCGCTGCGCGGTCGTGCCCCCGACATTACCGGCGCCGATGACCGTGATCTTCTCGCGTCCCACTGGTATTCTCCTACTTTTCCCCTCGCCCCTTTGGGGAGAGGGCGAGGGTGAGGGGTCATCGCCGCAATTCATCACCCTCACCCTACCCCTCTCCCTTCAAGGGAGAGGGGTGAAGTTGCGTCTAGTGCTCGTCGTCTTCGTGCGAGGCCCAGCCGGCCACCTTAAAATTGATCGTACACACGAAATTCTCGCCCAGATAGAAGTTGAGCTTGATTTTCTTCTTTCCGTAATGCTTCGCCAGGAACTCCTCCGGATTCTCGATCAGTTCCTGGTACATGCCCGCCTCGTACTCCCCCAACTCGACGAAGCTGACGATCATCCCGGTCTTGACCTCCTGCAGGACCTTGAGCCGGCACTGGGGAAAGATTTCCCAGAACTTGGCCTTGATCTCGTCGGCCGTGGGCTCCTGACGTTCCTCCCCCGGCCTGACGTCTTTCGCAAATTTCGCCTGCCGCCGAACGTAGGGATAGGCATGGCCCGTAAAGAGCTTGTAGAGCCACTTGGGGACAGCCCGCTCGCCGGTATTCGGATCCATCAGGTCGTCAATGCCTTATAGATCCGCGGCAGGCGCTCGGGCAGGCTCTCGACTCGATCGATGATGAGGTAGCAGACCTCGCCGTACATCCTCTCGATGTACCCGCGGGCTTCCCGATCCACCGTGATGCAGA
>VBOO01000308.1 GCA_005877505.1 Nitrospirota bacterium | reverse complement strand
TGATCATCGCCCTGGCCATCCCGCTCTCGATCGCGACGGCTTTCGTCCTTTTGTACTTCACGGGTCATACCATCAACATCATGACCCTGGGGGGCCTTGCCCTGGCTGTCGGCACGCTGGTGGACAACTCCATCGTGGTGCTGGAGAATATCCATCGGCATATCGCCATGGATAAGCCGGTGCGGGAAGCCGTGGCGGACGGGGCCTCTGAAGTCGCGCTCCCGATGCTGGTGATCACGATCAGCATCCTGATCGTCTATCTCCCCATCGTCTTCTTTACAGGCACGATCAAATTCCTCTTTGTGCCGCTGGGTCTGGCTGTCGCCTACGCGATGGGGGCTTCGTACCTTGCGTCGCTGACCGTGGCTCCTGTTGCCATCGCGGCCGGTGATCGTGAGCTGGGACATCTCCCCGAGCTCGCCAAGATCGAAGCTCCCCGGTCGGTATGGGGTTCGCTGACCGCGATCTGGAAGAGCTTTAATCCATTCGAGCGCGTCGCAGACAGATACGAGGCCTTCCTTCGGTGGGGCCTGGGCCACAAGGCTCTCATCGTGGGGACGGTAGGAGGAGTGTTCCTCGTGTCCATGGCCCAGGCGCCCCGCTTGGCGACGGAGTTCTTTCCCAAAGTGGACGCTGGTGAATTCATTCTGAATGTCGCGGCCCCGGAGGGCACGCGGCTCGAGAAGACGGAGGCTATCGTTGAAACAGTCGAAGGCGTGATCCGCAAAGTCATCCCTGCAGGTGAGTTAGACCAGATCGTGGCCAATATTGGGCTGCCTCAGGGGTGGATGGTCCTCTACACGCCCGTGAATGGTCCCCATCAGGCCTTTGTTTTGGTCAGCCTTGCCAAAGGGCATCAAGTCAGAACGGATGACTACATCAGTCGCATGCGTGACGAGCTTCGCAGGGAACTGCCAAGCCTGAAGTTTTCCTTCCAGACAGGAGGGGTGGTCAGTGATGTGATTAATGCCGGCCTTCCGGCGCCGGTGGACATCAAGGTCAGCGGTCCCAGCCTGGCCGACTTGAACCAGGCGGCGGTCACGATCCGGGATGTGGTTGCGTCGGTGCCCGGTACCCTCGATGCCCGCGTGCAGCAAGGGATGGATTATCCGGAGATTCATCTGAACGTGGATCGGGTCTTGGCGGCCTACATGGGCTTGACCGAGCAACAGATTTTAGCGGATGTCGTGACGGGCTTGAGCTCGAACATCAGCGGCGATCCGGGGTACTGGATCGATCCGAAGACCAATAATGCGTACTTTGTCGTCGCGCAGTATCCCGAACAAAATCTGAAACGGTTCGAGGACTTCCTGTTGACGCCTCTCATCGGGGTCAAGACGACCGAGTTGCCGATCCGCATCGCGGGAACCGGTGGGCTCGGGGGCTCGACCTTGTCGCTTCAGAATACACCGTTCGCGGGCATGCCCATGTTACCGTTCGGCGGGAATTTTAGTGGGGGAAGACATCGGGAGCCGATCTTCTTAAAGGATGTAGTACGGGTGGAACGCAGGACTGGGCCGGAGACGATCGATCATTACAATCTGCAGCGGACCATGGATGTGATGTTCGGTGTGGCTGGGAACGATCTTGGCGCAGTCGCGCGATCAGTAGAAGAGAAGCTGGCTGGACTAGGTCTTCCGAAGGATGTGACAGTGGATCTCAAGGGAGAATTGGGAAGCATGCGGGCGACGATCAGCAGTTTTGCCGTGACCCTGCCACTTGCGGTTCTGCTGGTTTATTTGGTCATGGTGGGGTTGTTCCGCTCATATCTTGATCCATTGGTGATATTGGCCTCCGTGCCGCTGGGGTTCATCGGGGTTGTCTGGATGCTGCTGCTCACCAGCACCTCCGTTAATCTGGAATCGCTGATCGGGTCCCTGATGATGATCGGGATCGTCGTATCGAACAGCATCCTGGTGGTGGACTTCGCCAATGTGCTCATGCGGCAGGGTATGCCGGTCCAGGCGGCGGTCGTTCGAGCGGGCCGCCTGCGATTGCGCCCCGTGTTGATGACGGCGCTCGCCACGAGCCTCGGCCTCCTGCCGATGGCCTTGGGTCTAGGCGAGGGTGCTGAAGCCAGTATCCC
Source organism: Nitrospirota bacterium (assembly GCA_005877505.1). GTDB lineage: Bacteria > Nitrospirota > Nitrospiria > Nitrospirales > NS-4 > NS-12. The sequence goes on along the minus strand of VBOO01000308.1, from coordinate 1,107 downwards.
TCTGGCTCGCGCCGTGATCGGCGGGATGATGGTGTCCGCCGTCATGACCTTGTTGTTTGTCCCAATCCTTCACAGCGTGGCGGCCCGCAGGAAGGAGCCGGCTGCTCCCCATGTTGTCTGAGGGACCTCTCGCGCCGGAAAGGCCGCGGATGAAGTTGTTGGTTGTCGGTGTGGGCTTTGCGCTCCTGCTCGGTGCTGGATTCTGGGTGTTGGGATCGGGCACACAGCCGGGCGATCCGAAAGCGTCTCCATCCGCCGCCAAGGCTCCTGCGGTGGCCAAAGAATCTGGGAATATCCTGGAGGTTCAGGTCGCCAAACCTCTGCGGCGCACGGTTACCGCGACTCTTCGTCTTCCTGCGACGGTCTCGCCCTACAGTCAAACGACGCTCTATTCCAAGGTATCCGGCTATCTCAAGACCATCCATGTGGACAAGGGGGATTCCGTGCGGGCCGGGCAGGTGCTGGCGGTCATTGAAGACCCGGAACTCGAGGAGCGCTATCAACAGGCGCAATCGGAATACGCGATCAAGAAGGTGACATACGAGCGTCTCTCGAACGTCTGGAAAGAAAATCCTGACGTGATTGCCAAGCAGGATGTGGATCTGGCGGAAGCGGCCTACCTTGGCGCCAAGCATGCGCTGGAGCAATTGGCGGCCATGTTGGACTACACGAAAGTGCGCGCGCCGTATAACGGCATCATCACGGCGCGGTTCGTCGACCCCGGCGCGCTGATTCAGGCCGCCACCTCCTCGGCAACCCAAGCAGTCCCCCTCCTCACCATCATGGACACTTCGGTCCTACGCATTTATGTCAACGTCCCCCAGGAAGACGCCCAGTACGTCAAAAAAGGGACCGCCGTTGCTATTGTGTTGAAGGATGTCGGAGGAAAGACCCTGGAGGCGGCCGTCACTCGTTCCACCATGTCGCTTGATCCGGACACTCGCACGATGCTGGTCGAGATCGACGTTCCGAATCCCGGGGGACCCTTGGTCCCAGGGATGTTCGCGGAAGTGATCCTCACCCTCCGGCAGCATCGGGAGGCGTTGGTGATCCCTCCAGCCGCGCTGCTCTCGGACAATTCAGACAGGGCGGTGTTCGTGGTTGACC
>VBOO01000053.1 GCA_005877505.1 Nitrospirota bacterium | reverse complement strand
AAGCAGGAGGCCACCTCGGTGGAGAAGACGGTTCTACGTCCACAACATCCAGAGGACGTATGCGATCTGGCTCGGTTTATTCATGTTCTTCTCCTCACTTCTGGTTTTTGGCCTGGCCTTTCTCGCCCCGTTCATCCTTCCGGCCCTCAAACTCGGCTCGCCACTTCCTCTCGCAGAGCGGGCCAGGGCCGCCACTCAATTTCTGGCCCTCGCCCAGAGCGTCTGGCCGGCACTTGCCGTTTTGATTCCGGCGGCGGCCGCGTTCAGCATGTACGTGACCCACCGGCTGGCGGGACCGCTGTTTCGTTTTGAACAGACCGCCCGAGAGCTGATTCGGGGGAACCTTGCGGTTCGCATCCGGCTCAGAAAAGGGGATGAACTGCATGAACTTGCCGGACTGCTGAACGAGGTTCTCGAGACAATCGAACCGGCATTCCGGGAGGTCCGGGACAGCGAGGCCCACGTGCGCGAGGCCTTATCCTGGATCATGGACGAGTTGAGGAAACAGCCTGCGGTTAACCGGGAGGCGCTGAACCGTCTGGACACAGCCTTGAAGGGCTCGGACCGAATCCATGAGACGCTGAAGAGGTTTCAGCTCTCCAAGCCGAGTGAAGGGCTCCCATCGGGCAAGGTATGAGATCGAGGATGGGCGTCAACGATTCGATGGGATTTACTCTCGTGGAACTGATGATCGTGGTGATGGTTCTTGGCATCCTTGCCGCCCTCGCCATTCCAGCGTTTCAGAGTTATGTTAAAAAGGCCAAATCGGTCGAGGGCGAGATCGCCTTAGACGAAATCAAAAAGCTTGAAGAACACTACTACGCTGACAACCTCGAGTATTCGTCTAGTCTTCCGGACATCGGGTTTATTCCGTCCGCTCCGCTAAAATATTACACGATTACGATCGAACTGAATGGAGCCGGTCCACCACCATTTCTCTACCAGGTTACGGCCACGGCCAACCTGGACAATGACCCGGACCTGGATGCATGGGTTCTCACAGTTGATACGAATATGTCGCCTACCCTGCAGCATGGGTGCATCCACGGTGGTGTCGGCACCGTCCACTTCGACTGCACGGATTAGCCAGCAGCCGGACGCGTTCCGTCCGCGCCAGCCCGATCTCGGCCCGCTCAGGATATCCGGAGGGGTTTGACTGGGGACAGCACCGCAGCGGGATCGCGCTGCCAGACAGCCGGATCAGCGTCCACGTAGAGCTCGACCTCGTTGCCGTCCGGATCGGCCAGATAGAGGCTCTGGCTCACGGTATGGTCGCTCATGCCGGTGATCGCCACCCCGGCCTGTTCCAATTCGGCCTTGGCCTTGCGGAGCTCCTCCAACGAGTCCCCGATCTTGATCCCGACATGGTAGAGCCCGAGATGGCGGCCGGCGGGAGCAGGAGGCGCCTCGCCGACCTCGATCAACAGCAGTTCATGGTGCGTGCGGCCCGACGTCAGCGCCGCCGCTTGTCCCCCGAACGTCCGCCCGACTTCCTGAAATCCCACCAGGTCACGGTAGAAGGCCAGCGAGCGCTCCAAGTCCTTCACGTAAAAGACGACGTGCCCCAGGTAGTGCGCTTTCATGCGGATACCAAAGGCGACGTTTTCCCCCAGCGCCCTGAGAACACAAACTCCGTTAGGGGCTTCCGCTCCCTCGGGGCCAATTCGCGCTGCCTGAGGCTTTCGGGCAACTTCTGCGGATCGCCCGGGTACCCCAGCGCGATCCCTGCCACCGGCTCGTAGCCCTCCGGAAGGCTGTACAGCTCGCGGATCATATCCGGGAGGATGCCGGCCATCTGATGCACCATCAATCCCACCGCGGTCGCTTGAACAATGAGGTTGGCGACCGCCTGGCCGACATCGTGCAAGGCATGGCGGTTCGGCTTTCCATTGTCTTCGAAGGACAGTCTCGCCACCGAGACCATCAGCACCGGAGCGTGTTGCGCCCACTGGATATTGCCTTCCACCAGACAGCTCAATAATCGCCCGAACTCGGTCTGGTCATCCTTCGTGGCGACAATGAAACTCCATGGCTGCTCATTGAAGGAAGACGGGGCCCAGCGCGCGGCTTCCAGCAGACTGCGCAAGGTGGCCGGCTCGACCCTCCGGTCCGAGAAAGCTCTCGGACTCCACCGGCGTTTTAAGAGGTCATGGATCGGATAGTGCGTGACTGCTGGCTTTTCCATCAGTTCATCTCCCAAATCAATACTTCGGCGCCGACAACCGTATCGGCCGTCAGCCGCCTGCTCCCTGCAGCGATCAGCCGGACGGCGTCCCCACTCGCCAGGTGACCCGCCGCCTCCAAGTCCGCCGCACCCTTCGCCATGTAGAGATGTGCGTGGGGCGCGTCGGGAACCTGGACCGTTTCACCCGGCTTGAGGCGCCCGCCCCACAAGACGGCCCCGCGCTGGCGGATCCTGATCGCCGCCTCGTGACCTCGACCCGAGGCGATCGGGGCAAGTCCCCCGCGATCAAGCTGTGAATTGATGTCCAGTTGTTCGTAGCCGGGCGTGATCCGCTCCGTATCCGGGAGTACCCACATCTGAACCAAGTGCACATCTTCGTCGCCGCGCGGGTTCATCTCCGAGTGCCAGATCCCCGTCCCCGCGCTCATCCGCTGGGCCAGACCCGGATAGATGATCCCCTTGTTCCCGACCGAATCCTTGTGCTCGAGCTCCCCGCTGAGGACCCAGGTGACGATCTCCATGTCCTGGTGAGGATGGGTCCGGAACCCCGTGCCGGCATTGATCACGTCGTCGTTACTGACCAACAACAGCCCGTGATGGGTATTCGCCGGATCATAATGATCCGCGAAGCTGAAGCTGTGATAGGAATCAAGCCACCCGGTTTTCGTATGAAACCGCTCAGGACCCCGTCGGATGTCAATCATGGGCGTCCTCGTTGCGTTCGTTTGAATGGTGACCATGGGATGTCCCTCCTCTCACCTTACCCTCTCGTCGGGGATTCCTCCGGCACGATGTCCAGCACCCGTTTTTCAGCACGCCGGACGATGGTCATCGGGGCCCGCACGCCGACCTGTTCCTCGACCAGGAGCCGGTGCAGGTCATCAATGCCGGCCGTCGGATGCGCCCCGTAGGCCACGATGACATCGCCTTCCCGCACCCCGGCGCGCTCCGCTGCGCTGTTCGGTTCGACAGCCACGACCTGGATGCCGGTCTCGGCCGGCAAGCTGTGCGCCAGCACGAGACGGCGCGGGAGCGGCACGTTCTGCCCACTCACGCCAATGAAGCCGCGCCGGATCTTGCCGTCCTTGATGAGGCGGCCCGCGACGAACTTGGCGGTGTTGATGCCGATGGCGAAGCAGATCCCCTGCGCGGGCAGGATCACAGCGGTGTTGACGCCGATGACGTCTCCACGCGAGTTCACCAAGGGACCCCCGGAATTGCCGGGATTGAGCGCGGCGTCCGTCTGGATGACGCTGTCGATCAGCCGCCCTGAGGTCGAGCGCAGCGACCGGCCAAGCGCGCTAACCACGCCCGCCGTCACCGTGCACTGAAAGCCGTAGGGGTTCCCGACCGCGATCGCCAACTGCCCCACCCGGATGGCGTTCGAGTCCCCCAACGGGGCGGCGGCGACGTTCGGCGCGTCGATCCGGACAACGGCGAGGTCGGTGTCCGGATCGTCGCCGACGAGATCGGCGATGACCCGCGGGCCGTCCGAGAGAACGACCTCAATCTGGCTGGCCCCGTGCACCACGTGGCTGTTCGTCAGAATGAACCCGTCCGGCGTGAAGATGAACCCGGAGCCGCTGCCACGCGCCTCCCTGGGGAACCGCGGATCGGCCTGGCGGCGGCCCTTCAACCGATGCAGCGCGTCAATGAAGACGACCGCAGGGCTGACCTTCTCCGCCGCGCCGATGACCGCCTGCGAGTAAGCATCCAGCAGGTGGTCGTCATGACCAGAAAGGCCTGGCAGACTTCCCCCTTTGGCCGTCGCGAAGTCCTCGTCAAACACCCTGAAGACCGACCCGTGAGTCATGGATTGCCCTCCCCGTCTCTCTTCATGCCGCTATGGACCGCCTCGTTCGGCTGAGTCCTCACTCCATTGCCTTCGCGATCGCCCTGTCCACTGACCACTTGCCCCCGCCGGCGAGCAGCAACGCGAGGCTCATCCCGATCACCAGTAGATGGTACTCGAACCCTTCGCCGGCTTGCTTGCCGGCCCAGTTCATGAAAAAGCCATTGGGCCAGTGGACCGTCGCGATCGCGCCGATCATGATCACGGCGAAGCTGGCCGCTGTCAACCGCGTCAGGAACCCCAGAATGAGTCCGAGGCTGCCGACGGATTCTCCGATGATGACCAGAAAGGCCACAATCCAGGGCAAATGCATGGTTCCCGTAAAGAACCCCATGGTCCCGGAAAAACCGTATCCCCCGAACCAGCCCAAGAGCTTCTGCGCGCCGTGCGGAAACATCACAATCGCCAGCATCACCCGAAGGATCAGACTCGACCAGGCCTCATCAGTCTGAAACAGTGTCTTCATGGCATCCCCCTTGGTTAGGGTTTCTCGAAGCTATCCTTGAGTCGCAGGAGTAACTGCCTCAACTTGCTTGCCTCCGCCGTCGTGAGCGCCCGCTCAAAATAGGGCTTCAGGTGACGGATGTGGGTCGGAAAGACCTGCCGGAATCGCGCGTCGCCTTTCGGAGTCAGCCGGATGAGGGTGCAGCGCCGGTCGTCCCGGGACGGCACCCGCTCGACCAGCCCCTTCTTCTCCAGCCGATCCAACACGCCGGTGAGCGTGCCCTTGGTGACCAGCGTTTTTTCTGAGAGATCCTTGCACGTCATCCCCTCGGTATCCCCCAATGTGACGATCACGTCGAACTGGGAAGATGTGAGCCCCAGCGAGCGGATGTGGGGCTCATCTCTCCGGATGAACGCAAAGTAGGTCTCCACCAGTGGTCTGAGGACCTGCATGAAGGGATCCCGACTCGGATCGACCGTCGGCTTCCGCGCCATCACACGCCCTATGTTTGCACTGAATAGTCCTAACTAGAACAATTGTCAAGCCTCCAACCGAAGATTTTTCGCCCCTGTGTGCTCGCCTGCAGCGCGCCCAAAACGCGACGCCACCCGCGCCTGATTCTGCTTGAGCTTCAAATCCGCCAGCGCGATCCGCATGGAAGGCGTCAGCCTGGGCGCGTCCATCCGTTTGCACTCCACCCCGAAAATCGAAAACGTCAACTTCGATTTTCATGGTGCGGCTTCAAGCCGTGGAATCAGCCAGACCCGTCTATGACGTCACGGACCACCTGTATCAGCACCCAGCCCAAGCTTCCGCGCCGGACGAATCAACTCTTCCAGCCTGGCATAGTCGTACCCGAGCGGACCCAGGACGGTCTCCGCCGACCGCAGGAGCAGTTCCACGTACTTCGCCCGGTCGTAGCCTTCCGCCGGTTCGCCCCACGCGAGCGGGCGCACGCGAGAGGCAGGATCAGAATCACGCGCCTCGGTGATGACGAATTGGACAGACTCACCTGGGGCAAGACGAACCCCTCGCGCCAGCAGACTGTGCGCGGTAATCGCCGTGTCGCAGGGCCGGCGATAGGCGTCGGGGGCCTGCGAGACCTGTTTCGTGATGGCCAGGTCATGGAGCGGCACACGGCCCTCCCAGAGCTGCAGCGCAGAGGCCTTCAGCACGTCGAGCGCCTCCGGCAGGTGGCGGGCCAACTCGTTCGGTGTCCCCGCCTGCGCCAGAACCAGCAGCACGGCCTGCTGCGCCTGTGCAATGAAGGGCGCCGTGTCGTGCCGCCGGCATTCAAGCCCCCGCACCTTCAGCGTGCCGTCGCGAAAGACGCCCACAAAGCGGTTCGGCACACCCAGGCGCGGATGCGTCCGTGACGGGGGAAAGATGAGCCACCGATAGATGCCTTCCACCGCCAGGGAGATGCCGATGGCACGGCTGATCGTGTCCGCAAGGTCCACGACCTCGCGCTCCGTCAGGCGCGGCTTGTGCACCCAAATCGAGTCCACGATGGCATGAATCAGGCGGAAGCCGGCAGCCTCGGCCAGCTCTTTGGCCCGCAGCAGCAACTCCCGGCTGTATGCGGTGACCGCTTCATGCGCTTCGATGCGGCCGAAGACAAAGTTCTTGTAGCCGAGATAACCGAACGACGTGACGAGAATCCACTTCAGCGCGGTCTGCCGCCGGTCATAGGTCTGGCAGGCCTGCGGGTCGCTCGCCGTGCGCTTGAGCCGCTTGAGGCGGGCGCGCTTCGCCAAAATGGGCTCCAGCACGCGCGGCACGAGCCCGCGCCGCCTCTGGCAGGTGTGGCGGTCCAACTCCGGCACCCGGTGGTCCGGGCAGCACGGGCAATCGAGCGTCTCCGGCGAGATGTTGAACTTCGCCATGATCGCCGGGTACAGCGAGGCGAAGTCCAGCTCAGCCACATCCCCATAGAGGCCCGGCTCAGGGACGAAGACGAGGCCTCCTTTATCGGCGACCAGGAGCTCGGCGGCGGTCTTGAACTGCTCCGCCTGGTGCTTGTGCCATGGGATCAGGATGCCGTCCTGGTGCGCCTGCAGAAGTTGCAGGGAGCTGATGGCGGTCCCGGTGGAGGTGCGCGCCAGTTGCTGGACCGGCATACGGCAGAGCCGGGCCAGCTCGAGCAGGCCTTCGAGGCCGGTTTCAGCCAGCAAGAACGTGTTCTGCGCATCCAAATGCCACCGGCCAGCCAGGAACTGCGACGCTTCACGGCGGACGATGCGGCCATACGACAGGTAGGAGTGGGCGCGCCGCCCTGGGATCGCGGCCTGAGGATCCCGGTTCCACGGCAGCCGGACTTGGCAGCGGCATTCGAGTTGCCGCAGACTGGGCAGCAGCCACGCGTCGCCCCAGTGCGAGAGGATCAGGTCGGGATCAGCCTGACGGAGCACGCCCTCCAGGCTCTCCAGCAGACCCTGCGGATCCTCGCTGTCCAGCAGCCGCGTCGTGCCCTCCCACGAGACTTCGAGCCGCCCGCGATGGCCATGCCGGGGATTGATCAGCTCGCCTTCGACCTTGAGCTCCAACACCCGGAGCGGCGGGAGCGGGTAGTCCACCGCCCACGGGTCATCGAGGACGTGCAGGGCCCTCAGCTCCCCGGTGTCGGTGGCTTCCCAGGCGCACCACGCCAGCGGAAAGACGTGGCGGTCGTAGCAGTAGCGCTGCGCCACGGGGATGCCGCACGTGAACAGCTCCAGCGCCCCGTCCTCCCACCGACCAAGCCGGGCCACCACGCCGGCGTAGCGAAGGGGGTCCTCGACGCGGACCTCGAAGACGGGCACGGTGCGACCTGTCCAGAGATCAATCCGCTCCGTGCGGCTGGCGGTGGTGGGGATGCGGAGCGTGCGCAAGGCGCGGGACACCATCGCGGCCGGTCCCCGCACGTAGAACGACGGCGCATACCGCTCCCACAGAGCGACGGGTTCGCCGTCTTCGCGGAGAAACCACATCTGCATCCCGTGCCGGATGGGATAGAGGTCAAAGAGCCACCCACAACCTGTCATGATGGAAGCCATGATGAGCGATGCTTAGATCAGACCGAGGCGCGCCTTCAGCTCCCGGGCGTTCGCCGGCGCCTGACCACGGACATGATTGTTAAAGAAGACGTAGACCCGCAGCGCGTGCTCCGCCAGCCTCCTGATCTTGGGGATCCAGTCCTCCAGTTCGGCCGGCGTGTAGCGATAGTCGTAACGTTCTTCCGCCTTCTCATGGCGCCACCATTTCTCTTTGTTGCGCCCGTGAAAGCGCACATAGCCGACCGGCGCGGTGCTCTCGGCGCTCGGCGGCGGGAGCCCCGGCAAGCGCGGCTCATCCACCGCACAATAGCCCGCGCCGATCTGTCGCAAGAACGCCATGATCTCGTCGGTGATCCACGAGCGGTGTCGGAACTCGACGACCACCCGGTGCGGTTGCAGCGCCTCGACAAGGAAGCGCACAAAGCCCCGGTTGTCGGGCGTGTGGGCGAAGGAGAATGGAAATTGCAGGAGCACGCCCCCCAGCTTGCCGGCTTCCGCAAGCGGCTTGAGCGCCTCCAGGAACCGTGGCAGCACGTCGGTGGCGCGGTCGCGGTGGTGCGTCATGTCCTGGTGCGCCTTCACCGTGAACTCGAAGGTCTCGCCGACCTTCTGAAGCATGCTCTCCACGCTGCGACGACCGGGGACCGCGTAGTAGGTCGCATTGATCTCGACGGTGTCGAAGACGTTGGCGTAGTAGTCGAGCATGTGGGCCCTCGACAGACGCGGGGGATAGAACGGCCCCAGCCAGTCCGCGTAGGAGAAGCCGGAGGTTCCGACTCGGATGATGCGGCTCGCGTCCGTTGGCGTGGGCTCATCCGCCATGGTGATGCTCTTCCAGCGACGCGAGGCGGGCTTCGAGCTGCTTGAGACGCTTGCGCTGCTCCACGACGATCGCCACGAGCATCGCCTCGTATGGCGTGGCCCAACTCGCGTAGGCCTGCGCCTGGCGGTGGCGGCCGGCGTCGTCCAACAGTTCATCCAGGAGTGCCTGGTCCTCCTTGCGGAGCGCCCGGCGGAACTTTTCCCACCGCGCTCGCTCCGCGTCAATCAGCATCGTCGCGGTCGGAAGCGTCCGTCCCATGATCAGCCTCGCAG
>VBOO01000052.1:9629-12558 GCA_005877505.1 Nitrospirota bacterium | reverse complement strand
GGATTATTCATGAACACCTACTGCGTCTGCCGATCCTCTCGTCCGGCGCGGCTTTTCTCGCTCGGTCTCCTCAACGTACCACTGCGGGTACGCCTGCGTCGCCCTCACTTGCGAGAAGCCACGGCGGCCTTCGGTCTCGACCGCCTCGCTACGGCGTTCATGAAGAATCCGGGCTACCCGCGATTATATAGTGTCTCTGGACTGCACTGTCAATTGACCCCTGGTTGACACCCATCGGCATCGCTCGTAGAATCCACTTTCGTCATGACTTCACGCATCGCGGCATTCTTCGACCTTGATAATACGATCGTGCCCGGCCCCGCCATCGAGCACCCCTATTTCCGGCTGCTCTGGCGGCGGGGGTTGGTGGGACCGAAGGACCTCCTGCGCAGCGTCGGGGTCTTGCTTCGGGATATTCCGCCATTCTCCTTCGACCCCCTCCGGCGCTACAAGGCCTATCTGGCGGGCAAGCCCATCGAGTCCATCGAAGCCCCGGCCCAGCACTTTTTCTGGGAGCACATCTTGCCGCGGATCTCGGAGCAGGCGCGCCGTGCACTCGAGGAGCACCGCGCGCAGGGGCACCGGCTGGTGTTGCTGACGGGCTGCCCTGATTTTCTCGTGGACCCGTTGGCCACATATCTAAAGATGGATCATGTCATTGCGGGACGACTGGAGCGCGCAGACACAGTCTTCACCGGCGGCATGGTGGACCCGTATCCCTACCGCGAGGGCAAGCGACTGGCGGCCGTTCGGCTCGCCGCCGAGCAGGGACTCGACCTTGGCGCCAGCTTCATGTATGGCGACAGTCCCGGCGACCTGCCGGCGCTGGAAGCGGTCGGCCATCCCCGCGTCGTCAACCCGATTCGCGGCATGACCAGGATCGCGCGCCGGCGAGGCTGGCCCATCCTGTATTGGAGCTGACCTCACCTCCATGCGCATCACCGAAATCTTCTTCAGCATCCAAGGAGAGTCCTCCTACGCGGGGCGTCCCTGCGTGTTTGTCCGGCTCACGGGCTGCCCGCTCCGGTGCACGTGGTGCGACACCGCCTATGCTTTCCACGGCGGGACCGAACGGAGCCTGGAGAGCATCCTCGCCGAAGTCGCGCGCTATGAGTGCCGGCTAGTCGAAATCACCGGCGGCGAGCCGCTGGCGCAAAGCGAGGTCCATGGGCTCGTCACCGCCTTGGCCGATCGCGGGTACGCGGTGCTGATCGAGACGAGCGGCGCGCTCGACATCACACCGGTGGACCCGCGGGCCATTCTGATCATGGATCTCAAATGCCCCGGCAGCGGGATGGAAGACCGGAACCTCTGGGCCAACCTCCCCAAGCTCAAGCCGACGGACGAGGTCAAGTTCGTGATCAAGGACCGTGAGGACTATGAGTGGGCCGTCGCGAAGATCCACGACCACGCGCTGACAGACACGCACACGGTCCTGCTCAGTCCCGTCTTCGGTGAGCTGGACCCGCGGCTGCTCGCCGAGTGGGTGCTCGCCGACCGGCTGCCCGTCCGCCTCCAACTGCAACTGCACAAGTTCATCTGGGATTCCGAGATGCGAGGCGTATGAAGGAGCCCAGCCGAGCGTATGACGGACACATGATGGACATTACGGTTCGCACCGGGCGAGTCGAGGAGGAAGCGGCCGACGCCGTTGTCGTGATGCACTGCGAGGGCGAGCCGCGCCTGACCGGAGGGGCTTCGGCGCTCGATGCAGGGCTCAAGGGGCGGCTGGCCGCCCTGCTCAAGAGCGGCGAGTTCACCGGTACGCCGAATCAGGTCTCCATCGTGCACGTCGCCCCCGGCGAGGGCGTGCGTGCCAAGCGCGTGGTGCTGGTGGGGCTCGGCAAGCGCAAGGAGGTCTCGTTAGAGAAGCTCCGCCAAGCCACGGCCACGGCCGCCAAGGCGAGCCGCGCTGTGGGCGCCGTGTCGTTCGCCATGCCCGTACAGGACCACGCCGAGCTCCTGACCGGGCTGCCCGCCGCCAGCCGCCTGTACGACATCGCCCAGGCCCTCGTCGAAAGCGCGATCCTGGGCCTCTACGAGTTCACGGTCTATCACACGGAACGGAAGGACGAGGCCAAAGCCATCCGGCGCATGACCGTGCTGGTGAGCGACTCGAATGCGCTGGCCCAGGCGCAGCAAGGGGCCCAGCAGGGGCAGATCGTCGGGGAAGCCACCACGTACGTGCGCGACCTCTGTAACCACCCGTCGAACGTCGTCACGCCGACCTACATCGCGAACGAGGCGAAAAAAGTGGCGCGGGAACGGGGCGTGCGCTGCACGGTCCTCGATCGGCCGCAGATGGAGCGTCTCGGGATGGGCGCCATCCTGGGCGTCGCCCAGGGGAGTCACGAGCCGCCCAAGTTCGTCATCCTGGAATACCGGGGCGGCCCCCGCGGCGAGCGGCCGGTGGTGCTCGTCGGCAAGACGATCACGTTCGATTCGGGCGGAATCTCGCTCAAGCCGGCCGACAACATGGAACAGATGAAGGCCGACATGACCGGCGGCGCCGCCGTGCTGGCGGCGGTCCTGGCGGCCGCTCAGCTCCGTCTGCCGCTCAACCTCGTCGCCGTGATCCCGGCCACAGAGAACATGCCGGGTGGGCGCGCGATCAAGCCCGGGGACATCCTCCATAGCCTCTCCGGCAAGACCATCGAAGTCATCAATACGGACGCCGAGGGACGCCTGATCCTCGCCGACGGCCTGACGTACGCCCAGCGTTTCAAGCCTGCCGCCCTCGTGGACATCGCGACGCTGACCGGCGCCTGCGTCGTGGCCTTGGGCAACCACGCCATCGGCGTGCTGGGGAACAACGAGCCGCTGATCGGGGAGCTCAAGGACGCCGGCGAGCGGTGCGGCGAGCGCGTGTGGCAGCTGCCGCTCTGGGAAGAATACTACGAGCAGATCAAGAGCGACGTGGCCGACGTGA
>VBOO01000052.1:0-9559 GCA_005877505.1 Nitrospirota bacterium | reverse complement strand
CACCTCGACATCGCCAGCACCGACTGGAGCGAGCGCGAGCGCGCGTACATCCCGAAGGGGGCGACGGGCGTGGGCGTCCGCCTGCTCATCCAGTTCCTGACGAATCGAGCCAACAATACACGCCAAGCCCGCAGAGAACACTGACATGAATCTACGAGAGAAAGTCGGTCAGCTCTTCATGCTCGGTGTTCAGGGGCCCGAGCTCACGGAGGATCTGCGCGCCCTCATCAAGACCTATCACCCCGGCGGGGTCATCCTCTTCAGCCGCAACCTGACCGATCCTGAGCAGGCCGCGCGCCTCACCAACGCCCTGCAGAAGCTGGCCCCCAAGATGCCTCTGCTGGTGGCCATCGATCAGGAAGGCGGCCGGGTGGCGCGGCTGCCCAAGGGCTTCACGGTGTTTCCGGGCCAGGGCACCCTGGGCCGTGCCGCGACCGTCTCTCTGGCATACAGCTTCGCCGAGGTGACGGCCCGGGAGCTGCGCGCGATCGGCGTGAACATGAACTTGACCCCGGTCCTGGACGTGAACACCAATCCGCAAAATCCCGTCATCGGCGACCGGGCCTTCGGGAGCGATCCGGAATTGGTGGAAACGCTTGGCCTCGCCGTGATCGCCGGGCTGCAGGACAACGGCGTGCTGGCCTGCGGCAAGCACTTCCCCGGCCACGGCGACACGACGGCGGACTCGCACAAGGAGCTGCCGACGGTGTCCCACGGGCTTGATCGGCTGCGCGAGATCGAGCTGCGGCCCTTCGTGCACTGCTTCCAGAACGGGCTCGCCGCCGTCATGACGGCGCACGTCCGCTATCCGGCCTTGGACCCGGAACACCCCGCTACGCTGTCCCCGGCCATCCTGTCCGACCTGCTCCGCACCAAGCTCCAGTTCAAGGGACTGGTGCTGACGGATGATCTGGAGATGCACGCGATCCTGGATCATCACAGCATCGAAGAGGCCGCCGTACGCGCCCTCAACGCCGGCGCGGACATCCTCCTGATCTGCAAAGACCCCGAGCACCAGACGGCCGCTATGGACGCCGTCCACCGCGCCGCAAAAGACGGCGACATCCCGGCCATGCGGTTCGAGCACGCGGTGCTGCGGGTGCTCGAGGCCAAGGAGCGCTACTTGCTGCCCTACACACCGGCGGACCCCAAGCACGCAGCCGAGCGCGTCGGCACCAAGGCGCACCGCGAGGTCGCCCACGCCATCCGCGAGGCCGCCGAACAAGCCAGCGTCTGACTTTTCTTTTCCCTCTCCCCTCCGATTTCCCCTCTCCCCACCGAGGGAGAGGGCCAGGGTGAGGGGGATTCTTGTATAGGCCGCCACCGAAGGACCGGGCCTCTGCAGCTCACTTGAGAGTTGGGATGAAGAAGTCGAAATCCCATTACAAGTTTGTCTCGGAATACCCAATCAAGAAGTACAAATGTGGATTGAAGGCGGGAGACCGAGTTCGACTGAAGCGCAATATCGTGGTACAAGACCACAAGGGAAAGCCAACCGGAAAAGTATATCCGAAAGGCGAGATCTGGACTGTTCTCATGGGAGCGAAAGAGAAGCCCGTAGTTGTGTGGTTCCGGCAAGCTGACGGCAACCGCCATACGTGGGACGACGATGATCACTCAATAGTTAGATTTCCTCAACTGTGAACAAATACAAAGTTCTCATTCATGGAACAAACTTGTGGCTCGAAATCGAAGGTGTTGTTCAGAGCACAAATTGCATGAGGGAACCTTGCAGATTCGCAGTTCCTGATCCCCTTGTCACCGTGCCTGTCCCTTCGGTACACTGACTCCCGCTAAAGATTCCCCCCCACCCTCACCCTCCCCCGCAAGGGGGGAGGGATTTTTTGAAGGATGAGCGATGGGCATGAGGAGGCGCGGATGAAAAAGCGAAAACGTACGAAGCTGGTACACGAAGGGCGATATCTTGCCGAAGTCGACGTCGAGCTTCTGGTGACAGACGACGAGTGGGCGCCCTACCTGTCGGTTCAAGACGCATACAAACTCGATGACGTGCGCGAGGCCTTGAAAAAGGGAGACACGACCACAGCGGCTCGGTACGGTCGCCTATTCTCTCTGACCCCCATCGGCGGCTGATGCGTTGCGGGGGGCCGGGCTGCAAGGTTTCAAATGGCCGGCCGCAAACATTGCAATCAGCCGAACTATAAGGTTACGATTGCCCGACATGACGGAGGCCGCCATCATCCGTGAGGCCGCCGAGCAGGCCAGCGTTTGACGTCTTTTCCCTATCCGCTGTGAGGCGTCTGCTTATAGAAGTCGGTAGATGTAAGAGTCTTCGACAAAGGTGTCTCTGACACGGGCGCTGGAAAACCTCATCCCGCGCTTGCCCTTGCCAACTCGAATGACAGTCCTGAGCTTTTTGACGAGCGGATCCTTGGGACTTAGCACCGTAATGTTCCGGACGCTGAGACCGGGAACCGCATCAGGTCTTTTCACAAGGGTAGCCTGTATTCTTGCGTATGCCTTGATCGGACCTTCGCGGTCAACCAGAGGCGAAGCGAGCATCAGCCGCCAGCGATTCGGCTCCAAGGCATAGAGCCAAAAAGCCGCGACGACTCCGAAATCAGCGGCGTCGAGGCGCTGCATCAGTTCCTCTCCAGCCGCGGTCATCTCGGTTGTCAGCGGTTCCTTCACCACCGTTTCTTCAGCCATGGAAGGACTCCATTCTTCGAGTTAACAATTGAATCATACAGCATTCCGGCCTTCGCTGCATCGGGCGCGCCTGCCTGGTACCTGGACTCTTCAGACCAATCCTTGACATCACCCCATTTTGTGCCGAATGCGGGATTCGCCTTCATCTCAATCTCGAAATCTTTCTCTAGCCCGGCCACCTTGTTCAGAAGTTCCAGGTCATGACTATGGCTTTTGTTCGCGGCGCTCTTGTCGGGGAAATCATACCGCCGGGTCTGTTTGGCTATGCACGCCTTCAAGGCGCATTCGACGGCATAGCCTGCCAGGTAATAGGCTCCTTCATAGCAGCCGTTGTCGAGCAACACTTTGGCTTCTCTGATCCTCAGCCTCGCAAGTCGTTGCAGCTCGGCCCGATTCATGCCACCTCCCGCTTCATCGTCCTGTCCTTGAGACACATGCGACAAGGAAAAAGTTTAACGACAATTCGCCCGAGGCTGCTCCCGCCACGCAAGGCATGGCACATCCGGGATTAGACCTTCATCCGCTCAGGATATCTTTTAGGATGCCTCTCCTTTTCTGATCCTCTTGTTCCTGCCCCGCGCGTTCGGTACACTGCGCCTCAAAATAAGACTCCCCCTCACCCGGCCCTCTCCATTGACCCGTTGCATTCCGAGGAGCAACGGGTGCCCCGGGAGAGGGAGACTCGGAAGGATATGTATGGCGCTCAAGAAGGGCGACATCATCGACGAGTTCAAGCGGTTTCCGGACAGTTGTGGCCTGGTCGTCAAGGTGATGCACGGGGGGGAGGGCTTCCAGAAGATCGTCTGTTGCGGCCACGAGCTGACGGAAGCGGATGTCGTGCCCGCCCGCGTCAACAGGTTCGGCCGCAAGCTCGGTCCCAAGGGCGTCGGCTACATCATTGACGAGACGAAGAGCCATCCCAACGCGTGCGGCCTGCGCCTGATGGTCGTGGACGGCGGCCACGGCCTGCAACACATGGAATGCTGCGGCCACACGCTCACCCTGGCCGACGAAAAGGAGTTGCTCACCTTGGGGCTTGGGAAGCTCAGGGAAGACGAGCCTAAAGAAGAGCCGGACGAATCCCCCGGCCCGGCGGGGACCGCCTAGTCGGAACCTTCATCATCCAAGCATGATCTTCAGCCGTCTGGCTTGGTTCTCCAAGACCGCCATGGCCTGGTGCAGGCGCTGCATCTTGAGGTTGCGATTGCGGGTCGCTTCTTGATTGGAAAGGTCCACCCCTGACGAGCGGACGGCCGTCTGCAGTTTGCGCAGGTGCTCGTGGAGGTCCTTGTACGAGGACTCGTCGAACTTCTTCAGCACCAGGGGATTCAACACGACATAGCCTTCCATGATGTCCTTGGCCATCATGGCGAAGCTCCGCCCTCGGCCATCACCTCCCCTTGCTAGGCCTGCCATACGCGCTTCCCCTGCGCCGGGTACCCGTTGGCAGGGCACTCAACGTTCCCGTTGATGCAAGGGGTCGTTGCAACGGGTGGAACGATCAGATGCGACGGATATGCACTGCCACAAGGAGTCATTTACATCAGCTCACGTCGCACGCTGATCGGCGTCCTCGCGCGAAGACCTTCCTGATAGGCCAACAGCGCCCGCTGCTGTTTCTGTCTCAGGACGGCCTGCAGCGCGCGGTCGGTCTGCGCGCTGTCCTGCATCGGCACGGCCGGCGTCGGCTGGCTGGCGAGGATCGCCTGCGCCATGGCCAGTTCATCCGCGGTCGGGGCCACCGACTCGCGGACCAGCATCCGCGCCTTCTCCCGCATCAGCTCGGCCCGCTGCACAGCTTCGAATTGCTCCGGCGTGAGCTGGTTCTGGGCCAGGACGCGCTTGTAGAGTTCCGGGTCGAACTTACCGTTGTTCTGGAAAGCGGGAATCTTCACGATCGAGTCCCGCAGCTCGTTGACCGTCACGACCACGCCCATCTCTCGCGCGACCCGTGACCACAGGCGGCTCTCGATGAGCTGGTCGATCACCTGTTGCTTGAGTTGGTCCTCCGGGACATCGGTGGAGATCACCCCTTCCTGTTTCAGAAAGCGATACTGTTCGGTCAGCCGCTTGTAGGCCTGAAGATACTCGGTGCGCGACACCTTGTCGTCCCCCACCCGGACGATGATGTCTTCCTTATTCTCCTCAAACCCCCACCACCCCATCGTGACCACGAAAACAGCCGCGATCAGGACCATGAGGGTCCGATAGAACCAGGGGCGCTCGATTGCGCTTTCCCGGATGACCTTCAGCACGTTTTCCCTCTCCTGAACAGGACCATTTTATTGTACGCAACACTGGCCGCCGACGCAATGATTCTCAACTATTTGTTCTGCCTGGCCCTTTCTGGTACAATTCCCTGGCTGGCCGCGGGAGCAGGATACGTGCCGGACACGGGGGGCATCCACGTACAGGAACAAGAACACACACCGGCCCGTGTGTTTCCCAAGGCAACAGTTTTGCATAGATTCATCGCGAAGTCGTTGGACCTGTTGATCGTGTTGGGGGTGGGGGCATTGGCACCACCGTACGGGTTTTGGGTAGCCCTCTGGTACATCCTGGTGTCAGATGGCTTTTCCGGACGCAGCATCGGGAAGCGTCTCATCGGGCTACAGGCCTGGGTGCCTGAATTACACGCGCCGGCCGGTTTTAGGGACTCGATCATCCGGAACCTCCCCCTCGCCGTCGGCTACGCTGCCTTCCAGATCCCTTACGTGGGCTGGCTCGGGGCCGCTGCTGTCGTCGGCATCGAGTCCCTCCTGATCATCGGCAACGAGCGTGGCCTGCGGATCGGCGACGAACTGGCCCACACGCAGGTCGTGGACGAGCAGATTTTCGATGTGGAATCCCTATCGTAAAGAAGGAGGAGCGGCGTGAGCCTCACCTCAGACATCCTCGGATGGTTCTCCAATGACCTGGCCATCGACCTCGGCACCGCCACCACACTGGTGTACGTGCGCGGGCGCGGCATCGTGCTCAACGAGCCGTCGGTGGTGGCGATCGAGAAGAAGACCGAAAAGGTGCTGGCCGTCGGCGTCGAGGCCAAGAAGATGCTGGGCCGAACCCCCGGCAACATCATGGCCATCCGGCCGATGAAAGAGGGCGTGATCGCCGACTTCGAGATGGCCGAACGGATGCTCCGGCATTTCATCACGAAGGCGCACAACCGCAGCACCTTCGTGCGGCCGCGGATCATCATCGGCGTGCCCTCGCGGATCACGCAGGTGGAGCAACGGGCGGTGCGTGATTCTGCGGAGTTGGCCGGCGCCCGGGAGGTCTACCTGATCGAGGAGCCCGTCGCCGCGGCCATCGGCGCCGGCCTCCCGATCACGGAGCCGTCGGGCAACATGGTGGTGGACATCGGCGGCGGCACCACCGACATCGCCGTCCTCTCGCTGGGCGGGATCGTCTACAGCGAATCCGTGAAGGTGGCGGGCGACCGCATGGACGACGCCATCATGAACTTCGTGAAGAAAAAGTACAACCTCCTCATCGGCGATCACATGGCCGAGCGGGTCAAGGTGGAAATCGGGTCCGCGTATCCGTTCGAGGAGAAAAAGACCATGATGGTGAAAGGGCGCGACCTGATCTCCGGTATTCCCCGGACGCTTGTCCTCGACGATTCCGAGATCAGGGAGGCCCTCTACGAGCCGATCAGCACGATCGTGAACGCCATCAAGGTGGCCCTTGAAAACACACCGCCCGAACTGGCCGGCGACATCATCGACTGCGGCATCGTGCTGACGGGAGGGGGGTCCATGCTCTGGGGAATGGACACGCGTCTGCGGGAGGAAACGGGCCTGCCGATCATTACGGTGGACGACCCTCTGACCTCCGTGGTGTTGGGCGTCGGGAAGATCCTCGACGAACTCGATCTGCTGCGCAAAGTGAGTGTGATGTCCCAGTACAGCAGCTCGCGGTAACGCGGGGCGGCCGGGCTGGGTGACATGATCTCGTTGCAAACGATCGCGGGAGGCAAGCGGGCCGTCCTCCTGTTACTGGTCTTTCTGGCGGTCGCGCTGCTCCTCCTGCCGGAGTCCCGCCAAGAATCCCTTCAGGTGATCGGCCGGCCCATGGCCGCCGTCATTGCCGTGCCGCTCCGCGCCATGGAGTCGGCCAACCAGACGATCGACGCATTCGTGAACCGATACCTGGCGCTGCAGCACGTGCGCGAGGAGAACCGGGCTCTCCGGCAGCATATCGCGCGTCTGCAGGAGGAGAACGCGAGCCTGCGGGAGACCGCCGTGGCGGCCACCCGGCTGCTCGACCTGCTCGAGCTGCAGGACCAGCTACCCTATCCCACAGTCGCCGCCCAGGTGATCGGCCGGGACCCCACGAACTGGTACCGCAGTCTCGTCATCAACAAGGGCCGCAAGGATGGCCTCTCCGCCGACCTGGGCGTGGTGACACCGGCGGGCGCGGTCGGCCGGATTGTGAAAGCCTATGACCGCTTCTCCATCGTGCTGCTGCTCAACGACCTGAACAATGCGATCACGGGGCTGGTGCAGCGCACGCGGGATGAGGGCATCGTGGAGGGCACGGAGAAGGGTCTCGCCCGGATCAAATACCTTCCCCTGCTCTCGACCGTGAAGGTCGGCGACCAGGTCGTCACGTCCGGCCTGGCGGGCGGGTTCCCGCGCGGCCTGCCGATCGGCACCATCACCAAGATCGAACGGCGCGAAGCGGAGCTGTTCCTCTCCGCCGAAATCGCACTGGACGCGGACTTCACAAAGATCGAGGAAGTGATGGTCATCACCGCTCCGCGGGAGAACGCGCAGATCTCCGCGAACCCGTTCGCCCGCCAGCCAGCGGTTCCAGTCAAGCCCGCCGGAGAGGCGCCATGAAGGTCTTCGGCTACACCGTGCTGGTCCTGTTCCTCGTCCCGCTCCAGGTGGTCTTCGTCGACCGGATCAGTCTCTTCGGTATCCGCCCAGACCTGGGTCTGGTGGCCGTCTGCCTGATTGGACTGTACACAGGTGAGTTGGATGCTCTGTCGGCGGGGTTCGTGATCGGATTTGTCCAGGACTTGTTCTCTGGCGGCGTGCTTTGGGGCAATCTGTTCCTCAAGCCGATCCTCGGCCTGATCGCCGGGCTCGCCAGCCGCAACCTGGTCAACCTGACCTGGGTCTTCGCCTTCAGCCTGATTTTCTCTCTGTCGATCCTCTCCGGCACGGTCATGTACGTGTTGAAAGCTTTCACGGGCACCGGCGCGAGCCTCTTCCTCGCGGCCCGTGACATCATCCTGCCCCAGGCCTGCTACGACGCGCTGCTGGGCCTCGCCCTGCTCAAGCTCCTGCAGCGCTGGCGGGCATTCCGGACGCCGGAGACCGAGCTCAGTTATGAGTAAGTTCACTACCCAGCACGAGGACTTCAAAAACCTGCAACGCCGGCTGTTGTACCTGCGCACCGGCCTGCTAGTTTGCCTGCTGCTGCTCTCCGCACGTCTCTGGTACCTGCAGGTCGTCAAGGGTTCCTATTACCACGAACTCGCGGAACAGAACCGGGTCCGCACGGTGGACCTCAAGCCGGCCCGCGGGCTGATCTTTGACCGCCGCGGCGAATTGCTGGCCAACAACGTCCCCAGCTTCAACCTGTATCTCACCGTCGAGGACATCCGGGATCGGGAGGGTCTGGCCGCCGCGCTCGACGAGTTGATCGGGCTCCCCCGCGCCGAGACCATGAAGCGGCTGGTCCAGCAGGCCAAGTCGTACATCCCGATCCTGCTCAAATCAGGCCTGACCCTGCGCGAGGCCGCCCTCCTGGAAGGTCGCCGGCTAGAGTTCACGGGCTTACGGGTTCAAGCGGAGTCCCAACGGAACTACATTCACGGCCCCCTGGGAGGTCACCTCCTGGGTTACGTCGGAGAGGTGTCGCCCGAACAGCAGGAGGAGCCGGCCTTCGAGGATCTGGTCCAGGGCAGCATCGTCGGCAAGGCCGGCGTCGAGAAGTCTAACGACCGCATGCTCCGGGGAAAACCCGGCCAGAAAACCATCGAGGTGGATGCGCGGGGCAACGAGCTGAAGACCGTGTCGGTGGTCGAACAGACGCCGGGCGACGACCTCTATCTGAGCCTGGACCTAGGCCTCCAGCGCTTGGCCGAATCGCTCTTGGGCGCCGAGTCCGGCGCGATCGTGGCGCTGGATCCCCGGAACGGCGATGTGCTGGCGATGGCTAGCAGCCCGCCCTACGACCCTAATGTCCTCTCGCGCGGGCTCACGCCCGTGCTGTGGGACCAGATCGCGTCGGATCCCCGCCACCCGCTGACCAACCGGGCCCTGCAGGGCCAGTATCCGCCCGGCTCCACGTTCAAGATCATGGTCGCCTCCGCGGCGCTCGAATCGGACAAGTGGACCGCCGACACGAAGGTCCGCTGCACGGGCGCCTTCGCCTCCGGGAACCACCTGTTCAAGGATTGGAAGAAGGGTGGGCACGGCGTGATGGACCTGTACCACGCGATCGTCCAATCGTGCGACGTCTACTTCTACAACGTCGGCCATCGCCTCGGAATCGACACGATCGCCGAGACCGCGCGTTCGTTCGGCCTGGGGCAACCCACAGGCATCGACCTGCCGTCCGAGCGCACGGGTGTCGTGCCCTCCACCGAATGGAAGGAACGCGTGCGGAAAGAGCCGTGGTACCCTGGCGAAACGATCTCGGCCGCCATCGGGCAGGGCTACATCACCGTCACGCCACTCCAGATGGCCGTCGCGATCGGCGCCGTCTCCAATGGAGGGACGCTCTACCGGCCGCGGCTGGTCCGGTCCGTCCGTGAGCGCCCGACCGGGCGGCTCCAGGAGTTTCCGTCGGTGGAGAGCGGGCGCGTACCGCTGCAGGAGAGCACGTTCCGTCTCCTGCAGGATGCGTTGCAAGAGGTCGTCCTGCACGGAAC
>VBOO01000055.1 GCA_005877505.1 Nitrospirota bacterium | reverse complement strand
CCATCGTGGAGTGGGGCCTGGTGAAAGCGGAACGGACGAAGACGTCCATCGAGATCCTCCGGGACCCGTATATCGCGGTGAAGGGCGCCGACGTGCTCTACACCGACGTGTGGACCAGCATGGGCCAAGAGAAGGAGCAGGCCCGCCGGGCGAAGGTGCTCGCCCCCTACCAGCTCAATGGGAAGCTATTGGCCGCCGCGCATCCAGACGCGATCGTGATGCACTGCCTACTGACGACGTGCTGGATGGCCCGCAGTCAGTCGTGCTCGACCAGGCGGAGAACCGGCTCCATGTGCAGAAAGCGATCCTTATCCGGCTGCTACGGGATCGGTGACCGTGACTGGCAGCCGACAGATGATCAAGAAGGTTGTGTTGGCCTACTCGGGCGGACTCGACACGTCGGTCGTCCTCAAATGGCTGAAGGAGACCTATGGCTGCGAGGTGGTGGCCTTCTGCGCGGACCTGGGCCAGGGAGAGGACCTGAAGGCCGTCCAGGCGAAGGCGCGACAAGTGGGCGCGAGCAAGGTGTACGTCGAGGATCTCCGGGAGACCTTCGTCCGAGATTACGTCTTCCCCATGTTGCGCGCGAACGCCGTGTACGAGGGAGGCTACCTGCTCGGCACCGCTATCGCCCGTCCGCTGATCGCGAAGCGGCAGATCGAGATCGCCGAACGGGAAGGCACCGATGCGGTGGCCCATGGTGCGACCGGCAAGGGCAACGACCAAGTGCGCTTCGAAGTGACCTATCTGGCCATGAATCCGTCAGTCAAGATCATCGCGCCGTGGCGAGAGTGGCAGTTTCGGTCCCGCCGGGAGCTGATCGAGTACGCGCAGCGACACGGCATCCCCGTGACCGCGACGAAGGCCAAGCCTTACAGCACGGACCAGAATCTCTTCCACGTCAGCTACGAGGGAGGCATTCTGGAGGATCCGTGGGAAGAGACGCCGGAGGACATCTTCCAGATGACCGTCTCGCCGGAGAAGGCGCCGGCCAAGCCGGCGTATGTCGAGATTGACTACGAGGAGGGAGACCCAGTTGCGGTAAACGGCAAGCGCCTCCCCCCGGCCGCGCTGCTTGTGCACCTCAATGCCATCGGCGGCGCGCATGGGGTCGGCCGCGTGGACCTCGTGGAGAACCGCTACGTCGGCATGAAGTCGCGCGGCGTGTATGAAACCCCCGGCGCGACGATCCTGCACGTCGCGCATCGCGCCGTCGAGTCTCTCACGCTCGATCGCGAAGTGCTGCACCTGCGGGACGCCTTGGTTCCCCGCTATGCGGAGATGGTGTACGACGGGTACTGGCACACGCCGGAGCGTGAGATGCTCCAGGCCGCCATGGATGACGCGCAGAAGGACGTCTCGGGCACCGCCCGCGTCAAGCTCTACAAGGGTTCGTGTTGGATCGCCGGACGCCGCTCGGCGCGCTCCCTCTACCGACTCGACATGGCCACTTTCGAGGAGGACGATGTCTACCGTCAGAAGGACGCGGAAGGCTTCATCCGGCTGAACGCGCTGCGGCTGGCCATCCGGGCTTCGCGCAAACAGGTCATTAAACGGGAGGGGGCCCCGTCTGCTGACGCCCCTCCCAAGCCCACTGGGACTCGGCGCGGATCAGCATGAAAAGAAAACCCGAGCAGAGCAAGCCCTGGGCCGGCCGCTTCCGGGGAAAGACGGATCCGCAGGTCGAGATGTTTACGTCGTCGCTCACGATCGATCGGCGGCTCTTCCGGCACGACATCGCCGGGAGCATCGCCCATTGCCGGACGCTTGAGCGGGCCGGCGTGCTCACCCGCCGCGAGGCGGACAAACTAGTCGCCGGACTCAAGCAGGTGGAGAAGGAGATCGCCGACGGGCGGTTCCGCTTCACGGCGGCGCATGAGGACATTCACATGGCGATCGAGGCTCGGCTGACCGACCTCGTCGGCGAAGTGGGCGGCAAGCTCCACACCGGACGGAGCCGGAACGACCAGGTGGCGCTGGACCTGCGGCTTTATCTGCGCGACGCGGTCAAAGACCTCCTCGTCGGCCTGCGTCGGTTCCAGGAGAGCCTCGTGACCCTGGCGCGGCGGGAGCTCAGTGTGGTCATGCCCGGCTATACCCATATGCAGCGGGCGCAGCCGGTCCTGTTCGCACACCATCTCCTGGCGTACGTGGAGATGGCGGAGCGGGACAAGGGCCGCTTGCGCGACGCGCTCCGCCGGATCAATGTCATGCCGCTCGGATCGGGCGCGCTGGCTGGCACGAACTACCCGTTGGATCGTGAATATACGGCCCGATTGCTCGCCTTCCCATCGGTCAGCCAGAACAGCCTGGATGCGGTGTCCGACCGTGACTTTGTGGTGGAGACCCTGGCGGCCCTGGCGCTGGTGATGGCGCACGCCGCTGGTGCTCTGGTCGTCCCAGGAATTTGGGTTCGTAGAGTTGCCGGATGAGTTCTGCACCGGCAGCAGCATGATGCCGCAGAAGAAGAACCCGGATGTGCCGGAACTGATCCGGGGGAAGACGGGGCGGGTATACGGGCATCTCACGGGTCTGCTGACCGTGCTGAAAGGGCTTCCCTTGAGTTACAACCGCGACTTGCAGGAGGATAAAGGCCCGCTCTTTGACGCCGTCGAAACGGTGCAGGGCTCGCTCGGGATGCTGGCGCTCCTGGTGGGCGGCCTCACGGTCCGGCGCGAGGCCATGGCCCGCGCGGCGGCGTCCGGGTTTCTGTTGGCCACAGAACTGGCCGACTATCTGGTGCTCGAGGGCGTCCCATTTCGTACGGCCCATGCTATCGTCGGACGGATCGTTCGCGACCGTCTGGATCGCGGGAAAGACCTGGGGGATATCACGTTGGATGAATTGCGGAGCTTTTGGCCGGCCTTCGAGAAAGACGCGCTGGATGTGCTGTCGGTGGAGGGCGCCTTGGAACGGAAGTTGCAGATCGGCGGCACGGCTCGTAAGCGCGTGGAAGGCCGCATCAAGGTTCTACAGAAGGAGTTGCGTGCGGAGGGGTGAAAGAGGTTAAACGGTATTCGTTATACGTTAAACGGACCGGAGGGTTTACGCTGAACGTTTCACGTTTAACGATTAACGTGGTTGCCGCGGCGTTGATCGCGGCGACACTGTCGGCTTGCGGGAAGAAAACAGCGCCGGTACCGCCGGAGGACGTCCCGCCGTCGAAGCAGGAGCGATCGAAAGAACGATGAATGATGAGCGATGAATTCAGAATTCAGCATTCTGCGTTCAGCGTTTAAGTCACAGGGTCAAGCGCAGTGCACATGTTCAGAGAGATGAGGTGACGTGATGCAGATCGTACGACTGACGCGGACGGCTCCGAGGCGGAGAAAGCTGTTGCTGGTGGACCCCTATCCACGGGAGAACCCCTACCATCTCGGGCCCAGCGAGCGGAAAGCGATCTGGTTCCCCAAGCTCAGCCTGCCGGCCATCGCGGCCTACACGCCGGAGAATTGGGACGTCGAGATCCAGGACGAAGCGGTCCGAGAGATCGATCTCGAGCACCCGGCGGATCTGGTGGGGATCTCGGTGATGACCTGTTACGCCCCGCGGGCGTACCAACTCGCGGACGCGTTCCGCAAGCGCGGCGTGCCGGTTATCCTGGGTGGGGTCCATCCCACCTACTGCCCGGACGAGGCCCTGCAACACTGCGATGCCATCGTGACGGGCGAGGCGGAAGACTCCTGGCCGCGGCTGGTGGCCGACTTCGAGGCGGGCCGCATGCAGCGACAGTACAAGATGGAGAAGTTCCCGGCCTTGGAGAACTACAAGCCTCCGCGCATCGATCTGCTCAGCGACGATGCGTACATGACTCGCATGTGTACGTTCACGACCCGCGGCTGCCACTTCGACTGCGAGTTCTGCAGTGTGTCGCCGTTCAACGGCAAAAGCACGCGGCGCCGGCCGGTCGCCGAAGTCATCGCGGAGATGACGCGGGTGAAGGAATGGGTCGCGGCCGAACTGGTGGCCCGCATGGGCAAGGGGTCTTGGCGGGATGCGCTCAAGATCCTGACGAAGATCCGACTAAGCATGGAGGACGGGTCTATCTTTGCGTTCGTGGACGACCTCCACAACAGCAACCGGGCCTACTGCCGGGAGCTGTGGGCCGCGCTGAAGCCTCTGAACATCAAGTGGGGCTGCCAGTCCACGCTCTTCCTGGGAGACGACGGGGAGATGGTCAAGCTGGCGGCCGACAGCGGCTGCGTGTCCGTCTTCGTGGGCATGGAGTCCATCTTCGAGGAGAGCCTCGGCGAGACGCACAAGCCCTTCAACAAGGTCAAGAAGTTCGAGGAAGAGATCAAGATGTTCCACGACCACGGGGTCATGGTGAATCCCGGGATCGTCTTCGGCTTCGACAACGACGACGAGTCGGTCTTCGAGCGCACGGTCGAGTTTCTGATCAAGAACCGTTGCGAGCTGGCATACTTCAACGTACTCACGCCGCTGCCGGGCACGCCGCTGTATACTCGCTACGAGGCCGCGGGGCGTATCTTCGACCGGAACTGGGCCCACTACGACGGCAAGTACGTGACGTTCTATCCGACTCGCATGACGCCGGAGCAGTTGCAGGAAGGCTACTACTGGGCGCAGCACACGTTCTATTCGCTCCCGAACATCTGGCGGCGGATCTCCCATACCAGCCAGCGCTTGGTTCCGCGCCTGGAGATGAACAGGCAGTTTCGCCGGGTCATCAAGCGGGCCTGCCCGCATGGCCGGCTCTCGCCGGTCGCCGGCGTCATCAAGGCCTTGCAGGCGAAAATCCCGTCGGTGGAGATGGAAAATCCGATCCCCAACGCCCTGCTGGCTCTGAAGAAGGTGTCCGGCCAGGTGGACAAGTTCCTCAGCGTGAAGGCACGCAAGCACGAACAGCTGACGGCGTTGCTGGTGGAGCTGGAGGGGGCGCTCGACCGTTTCAACGCGGTGGAGCTGAAGAAGAAACTGGCGGACGCCGCCAGTCGGGCGAAGCTGGACATCATCGTGAACTTCGAGCACCTGCGGCATGCGTCTCCGCAGGCGCTCCAGACGCTGCTGGACGGCGAATTCTTCAAACGGGCCGCGCCCTCCGGGCGTGTCCGTTTCCGTAAGCTCCGGGCCTCGTTCGAATCCGCCCTCGAGAACGTGAGCTTCCAGGGGGAGGACCTGCTGGAAGAGGACTTGCAGGATGCCTGATTTCCAGTACCAGGACGGCGAGTTCTATTGCGAGGCGGTGCCGCTCCGCAGGATCGCCGAGGCCGTCGGCACGCCGTGCTACATCTACAGCCATGCGACGCTGGTGCGCCAGTTCCGCTCCTTCGACTCGGCCTTCAGCGAGGCTCCGCACCTGATCGCCTACGCGATCAAGGCCAACTCCAACCTGGCCTTGCTGCGGCTGCTGGCCAACGAGGGAGCGGGCGCGGACATCGTTTCGGGGGGGGAGCTCTACCGGGCCCTGCAGGCGGGGATCGAGCCCCAGCGGATTGTCTTCGCAGGGGTTGGCAAGTCGGACGACGAGGTCCGTTACGCCCTGCGATCGAACATCTTGATGTTCAACGTCGAGTCATCGGACGAGCTGCGGGCCACCGACCGGGTGGCGGGCGAGATGCGCACCACGGCGCGCGTGGCCTTGCGCATCAACCCGGACATCGATCCCAAGACTCATCCGTATATCGCGACGGGCCTCAAGAAGAGCAAGTTCGGGATCAGCGCCGAACGGGCGCTCGACGAGTACAAGCTGGCGGCGACCTTGCCGCACATCGAGATCGTCGGGGTGCACAAGCACATCGGGTCGCAGCTCACACAGGTCAGCCCCTACGTGGACGCGCTCAACAGGATTCTCAACCTCGTCGAACAGCTGGCCGGCATTGGAGTCCATCTCCGCTACCTCAACGTCGGGGGCGGGCTCGGAATCACCTATCAGGACGAGACGCCGCCGCAGCCCCAGGACTTGGCGCAGGCCATCGCGCCGCTGGTCAAGGACCTCAAGTGCGTGCTGATCTTCGAGCCGGGCCGCTCCATCGTGGGCAACGCCGGCGTGCTGCTCACCAGGGTGCTGTACCACAAGGCGAACCCGGAGAAGACGTTTGTCATCGTGGACGCCGCCATGAACGACCTGATCCGGCCGTCGCTCTACGGGGCCTATCACGAGATCAAGCCGGTGAACGAGAGCCGGGACGCGCTCAGGAAGGAGGTCCTGGCGGACGTGGTCGGCCCGGTCTGCGAGTCGGGCGACTTTCTTGCCAAGGACCGGATGATGCCGCTGGTGGACCCGGGCGAGCTGCTCGTTGTGATGAGCGCCGGCGCCTACGGGTTCAGCATGGCGTCAAACTATAACTCGAGGCCCCGCGTGGCCGAGGTGCTGGTGAAGGGTGGCGAGTTCCACGTCATCCGAGCGCGGGAAGAGTACGCCGACCTGGTGCGCGGCGAGATGGTCCCGGCATTTCTCCAATAAGGTGGCTATGAAGAAGGCCCTGAAGAAGATCCCGTTCATGAAGTTCTCCGGAGCCGGCAACGATTTCATCGTGGTGGACAACCGGGTCCGCGTGGTGGACCCCAGAAAGATACCGGCGTTCGTGACCAGCGTATGCACGCGGCACCTCTCGGTCGGGGCGGACGGGCTCATCTTCATCGAAAAATCCCCGAAGGCTCATTTTCGTTGGCGCTTCTACAACAGCGATGGGGGAGAGGCCGAGTTCTGCGGGAACGGAGCTCGCTGCGTTGCCCGCTTCGCTTACCTTAAGCGGATCGCCCCGAAGAAGATGCGGTTCGAGGGCGCGGCCGGCGTGGTCGAAGCCATGGTGGACGGTGAGCGCGTGACCGTGCGCGTGCCCGATCCGACCGGCCTCCGGTTGAACATCCGCCTGGATATCCCGCAGAACCGGCGTCGTAGGACGGACCTGACGGCGCTCTCCCATCCAGGTCAGCTTGGGATGACCTTGGAAGGCCACGCCATCAATACAGGCGTCCCGCACTTCGTCTATTTCGTCCATGACACGTCGACGGCCGAGGTGATCGGACTCGGGCGGCAGATCCGCCATCATGCGGCCTTCAAACCGTCCGGCACCAACGTGAATTTCGTCGAGGTGGTGGACCGGCACACGATCCGCATCCGCACGTACGAGCGGGGTGTGGAAGACGAAACGCTGGCGTGCGGCAGCGGGGCCATCGCCGCGGCGTTGATCGCCGCCGTGGTCCACAAAGTCGAGTCGCCAGTGACGGTCGTGCCCTTGAGCCGGAGCCCCCTGACGGCGTCATTCCGGGTGGACGGCCCCCGGTTTACCAACATCACCCTGACCGGCGAGGCGCGGATGGTGTGCGAGGGCTCCATGCCTGCGAATGCCTGGGAGTACACGCTGCAATGAGCTTCACCGGATCGCTGGTCGCCATCATCACGCCGTTTCGCAACGGCAGAGTAGACGAGAAGGCCCTCGGCGATCTGATCGAATGGCAGCTCGCGAGCGGCACCGACGGTATTGTGCCGTGCGGGACGACGGGCGAGTCCGCCACGCTTACCCATGCGGAGCACAAGCGGGTCGTTGAGTTTACCGTACAGGCCGTCAGGCGGCGTGTGCCGATCATTGCCGGCACGGGGTCCAACTCGACGGACGAGGCGATCGAGTTTACCCGCCATGCCAAGTCCGTCGGGGCGGACGCGGCCCTGTTGATCTCGCCGTACTACAACAAACCGACCCAGGAGGGTCTCTACCGGCACCACAGGGCCGTGGCCGAAGCGGTGGACATCCCGCAGATCCTCTATAACATCCCCGGGCGCACCGCCGTGAATATGACCCCGCAAACGGTGGCGCGGCTGGCCCAGATCCGGAACATCGTGGGCATCAAGGAAGGAGCGGGGTCGCTCCAGCAGGTGAGCGAGATCGTCCAGCTCTGCGGGGACCGGTTCACGGTCCTCTCGGGGGATGATGCGCTGACCTTGCCGATGCTGGCTGTGGGCGCGAAGGGCGTCGTCACGGTGACCGCCAACGTGGCGCCGGCCGAGATGGCGGCGTTGGTGGACGCCTGGGCGGCCGGCAATGCGGCCAAGGCCCGCGACATCCATTACAAGCTCTATCCTCTCTTCCAGGCCCTTTTCCTGGAAACGAATCCGATCCCTGTCAAGCATGCCGTCGCGCTGATGGGCAAGGCCACGGCAGAGCTGCGTTTGCCCCTTTGCCCGATGTCGCAAGAGAACCTCGACAAGCTGACTCGGGTGATGAAGGACTTGAAGCTGATTTAGACATTGAGCGAGCAATGTAGAGGCGGGTCCTGTCGCCTGCGGCTCGCGGGTCCTGCCGCCGGTTTCCCCCGCCGTCTTGCGGCCGGTCGCAGCCCCGATGACTCCGGCTCGCGTTGGCGGGGGTCCCCCGACCGGCGTCACCCACTCACCTGCGGCGACAGCGGCGTCACCCGCTGAAACTTTTCAAGAAACAAGCTCGCTAAATCGGGGTAGGGGGCGTGCCGGGGGTTGGAATTGATCCGAAGCGGTGGCGTGGTTTTTCGGAGGGATGGATGGTGAAAGGGGAGGGGAAGATCAAGGTGGTGGTAGCGGGGGCCGGTGGGCGCATGGGCGCACGGCTCGTCGGCCTGATCAAGGAGTCGCCGACCCTGGAGCTGGTGGGAGCGGTGGAGCGGCAAGGGCATCCCGCGGTCGGAGCAGACGCCGGAGAAACCGCGGGGTGCGGCCGTCTGGGTGTGGTGGTGACCGATGATCTGACCACGCTGGCCAGGCGCGCCGAGGTCCTCGTCGAGTTCACCTCTCCAGACGCCACGCTCATGCATCTGGCGATCATGGCCGCCTCCAGGAAAGCCATGGTGATCGGGACGACCGGGTTCTCGACCGAGCAACTGACGAAGCTCCGCGAGCTCGCCAAACCGATTCCGTGCGTCTTCGCTCCGAACATGAGCGTGGGGGTCAATGTCCTCCTGAAGATGCTCCCCCAGATCGCCCGCGCGCTGGGCGAGGACTACGACATCGAAGTGCTTGAAGCGCATCACCGCCTGAAAAAGGACGCGCCCAGCGGGACCGCGCTGAAGATGGCGCAGGTGCTCGCCGACGCCATGGGGCAGGCCCTGGACGCGGTGGCGGCATACGGGCGTAAGGGGATGCTCGGCGAGCGCAAGCGGGGCGAGATCGGCATGCAGGTCATCCGGGCAGGGGACATCATCGGCGACCATACCGTCCTCTTCGGGGGATTGGGCGAGCGAATCGAGGTGACGCATCGCGCGCAGAGCCGCGACACCTTCGCGCGCGGCGCCTTGCGGGCCGCTCAGTGGGTCGTCGCGCAAGCCCCGGGTCTGTACGACATGCAGGACGTGCTCGGCTTGAAGTAACAAGGAGAAGCTGTGCAGGAGGCGAAGAAGGTCCGGCTCCTGATCGTGGACGACGCCCAGGAGGCGCGCGAGTTTCTCTGCACCTTGCTGGAGATGAACGGGTATGTCTGCGTCCCGGCGGCCGGCGCAGCAGAAGCGCGCGATCTGCTCCAGCAGCAGGTGTTTGAGCTGGCCTTGTGCGATGTCAACCTGCCGGGCGAGTCCGGTCTCAGTCTTGTCCGCGCGATCCTCGCCAAGCACCCTGACACCGCGACGATCATGGTCACCGCCATGGATGACCAGCGGATCGCCGACGTGGCCTTGGAACAAGGGGCGTACGGCTATGTGATCAAGCCGTTCGAGCCCAACGAGATCCTGATCAGCGTTGCCAATGCCTTGCGGCGACGCAAATTGGAGCAAGAGAACCGGGCTAACCGGGAGAGGCTTGAGCAGGTGGTGCTCGCTCGGACCGCCGAGCTTCGGGAGACGATCGTCCGGTTGGAACAGACGGAGCGCGCGTTGCGCCAGGCTCAGGAAGAGGCAATCCAGAGACTCGTGATGGCCGCGGAATTCCGGGAGAAGGGTTCGCCCTCGCACATCCAGCGGATGAGCCGGTACTGCGCGCTCATGGCGTCCCGGTTGGGGTGGGCCAACGAGCGCTGCGAGTTGATCCGGCTAGCCAGCACGATGCACGATATTGGGAAGATCGGTACGCCGGACGAGATCGTTTTCAAGCCGGATGGGTTCACGCCGGAAGAGAGCCGCGTCATGCAGCAACACACCGAGATCGGCCGGCGCCTGCTCAGCGGGTCCGCTGAGCTGCTCAAGGTGGCCTCCACTATTGCCTGGACCCATCATGAGCGTTTCGACGGGAGCGGCTATCCGCGTGGACTGGTCGGCGAGACCATCCCTCTGGAGGGGCGGATCGCCGCGATCGCGGATGCCTTCGACGCGATCACCACCCGGCGCGTTTATAAGCAGGCCCTTCCGGTGGAGCAGGCGGTGGATGTCATGCGCCTGGGCCGCGGCCGGCATTTCGATGCGCAACTGCTGAGCCTCTTTCTCGACTCCATCGACCAGGTGCACGCTATCCAGCGGCAATATCCGGACCCGGAGCGCAAGGCAGCGTCCTAGCCCCAATGTTGATGGCCAGTCCCTATCTCCCGCACGATCACCCATTGAAGCGCGCTGTCTCTCCTGGCCTGATGAAGCCCTGGTCTGTGTCGAGACCGGCCGTGCAGGCGTTCGTC
>VBOO01000054.1 GCA_005877505.1 Nitrospirota bacterium | reverse complement strand
AGGTCCTGGACTACGATCATCTCCACGTTCGAATCCACGTTCTTGACCATGTCGTAGTGGTACTTCGCATTGTTTAAGAGATTGACGTTCATGGACCACTCGACCTTGGTCGGCGATGGCATGTGGGTCTTGCCCGTGAACACCTTGCGCCCGTACTTCGGTGTGTTCACGATCAAGGCCCGGTCCCCGTGGTTCCAGTACGCCGGCTCCTCGCCGTAGGCGTAGTACTTGGTGACGATCTCCTTGCCGTGCGCCTTAGCATCCAGGTTCAGGTTGAAGGCGTCTTCCGCGCCCCAGGCCCCGATACCCCCGCCGGACCACGGTGTGCCCTGCGGAATGCCGGTCTTGTAGTTGCCCGACCAGTTATGGCTACCGGTTCCGAACTTGCCCTGGTTGCCGGTGAGGATCGTGATCATCGCCGCCCCGCGGCCGTTGGTCGTCCGGTGGAACCAGTGGTTCACACCTTCACCGGAGTGAATCGCCATCGGCTTGACGGTCCCGCAGTCGCGCGCCCAGCGTACGATCAGGTCCTTCGGCGACTGGGTGATCTGGTACGTCGTGTCCAGATCGAAGTCCTGCACGTGGATCTTATACATCTGGAACACTGGCATCACGTCCACGTCCTTGCCGTCCAGCAGCTTGACCCGGTAGGTGCCTTCCAAGGCCGGATCAATGCCGGCTTTCACCATGTTCACCCCGACCATCTCGCGGTGCATCGGCACCGCCTGGTTCTTCCCCGTGTCCCATACCATGAAGTCGCCCAGCCGCTCCCGGTACTCCGGCTTGATCGCCTGGACATACTTCGAATAGCCGTGCGTCAGGTCGAACAGCTTATAGTCTTTGATCACGTCCCGCGGATCCAGGTACTGCAGCGTGTCGGTGCGGAGCAGGATTGGGCTGTCCGTGAACTGCTTGCAGAAGTCCGCATCGTACAGGTTCTCGTCGATGAGGATCTTGATGACCCCCAGAAAGAGCGCCGCATCCGACGCAGGCCGGACCGGAATCCAGTAGTCGGCCTTGGTTGCGGGCGGGCTGTACTCGGGCACGATGACCACGATGCGGCCGCCGCGCTCCATGCACTCGATGAACCAGTGGGCTTCCGGCATCTTGTGCTCGACGAAGTTCTTGCCCCAGCTCACATGCAGCTTGCTAAAACGCATGTCCGGATGGTCAATGTCCGAGGTCTGGGTGCCGTTCCAGTAAGGATGGTCCGGGGGCTGGTCGCCGTGCCATGTGTAGCTCGACCACGTCCGGCCGCCCACCGCCTTG
This sequence comes from Nitrospirota bacterium, assembly GCA_005877505.1. GTDB lineage: Bacteria > Nitrospirota > Nitrospiria > Nitrospirales > NS-4 > NS-12. The sequence goes on along the minus strand of VBOO01000054.1, from coordinate 5,954 downwards.
TCCGGCCCCACCTTGCGGATATACGCATCCAGCATCGCCAGGTTCGAGTTGGACATACGGCCGAACCCGATCTTGCCGATCAGGCCCAGCAGCGCCATGCCCGGGCGGTACTTGAACGTCCGCGTGCCGCCGCCTTTCATCGTCTCGATCATCTCCGGCGGGTACCCCTGCTCGCGCAGGCGCCGCGCGCCCGCCTCGCCCGAGTACCGCTCGGCGATCTTGATCTGCGCCTTGGCCAGGTACGTGCCGATCGTGTCCCAGGACACGCGCAGCATGTCGTCCTCGCCGCGGCTGGTGAATCGATATTTGGCTTTAACTTCCGGACTCAGCTCCGGACAGCCATCGTCCACCCAGGCCTTCCAGCCTTTGCGCAGCATCGGGCCCTTCAGCCGATACGGCCCATACACCCGCCGGTGGAACGTGTACCCTTTCAGGCACATCCGCGGGTTCCACGCAAAGGTCCCGCGGTTGCCGTACAGGTCCTCATAGGTCTGATGGTCGTAGTTCTGCTCCACCCGCATCACGACGCCGTTGCGCACGAAGGCGCGCACGCGGCAGCCGTGAGTATCATTGGGCGTGCAGATGTAGGTGAAGGATGAGTCATAGCGGTACTGGTCGTGATAGACGCGCTCCCAGGACCGGTCTGGATACTCGCCGAGGGGGTTGCCCACCTCGATGACCGGCTGCAGCGCGGTCAAGGCCAGGGCCTTGTCCGCAATCGCGAGCACCGCGATCGTGCCCGCGCTGGCTTTCATGAATTGCCGTCTGGTTAAAAACATTGGCTGACCTCCTACGTTAAAATGACTCGTGCACTGTAACGTAACGCACCAACTCCGAAAAACGTCCCACCTCCTTTCTGGCCTTCTCGCTCATAAGTATTAAGCACACACACCTCCTCGCCGAATTAAGTACTCAATTCGTGTGCCTTCAAGCCCATAATTACTAGCCTGAACGTGTATCAACTCAAAAGTTGATGAATTTCCTTAAAAAAATGCATTTCTATGGCGTTGAACAACACCAGCTTTGAGGATGACCAAGTTAGCGACTGCATGTCTAGACTTGCAGCTCCATTGAATCAAGGTCTTAAAGTCACTGATTACATGTAAAAAAGACACCTCGTTTAACAAACTTGCACCAGGTCAAAGATAGTGATTTACCTAGGTTGTCGTGACCTGCTCAGCTAATCTGGACGAGCAAGCGTTACGTGATCAGGACAGGTTGAGGGGAATGGATCTCTCAGCAAACCGGTTGTCTGGCTGTAACGCCCTGATGGGTGCCAGGCTGCTCCACCATGGTAACGGGTGTTACTACCTAGGTAATACTATTTGTCTAAGGCCCTCTTGGAGGTAAACTTTCGTGGTCCTACTTGCAGTATAATCAACGGCGTTTTTCACATGAAAGAGCCGACCTTCCTGAAAGCTATGGTGCAGAAAGCGCAAGCCCGGCAGGTGCTGGAAATCGGTACGTTTGACGGCACCAGCGCCCTGGCGATGGCCGAGATGCTGCCAGCCGATGGCACCGTCATCACCTGCGAGATCAATCCCGGCTTGGCCAGTCTAGCCCGTAAGCGGTTCAGCCGCAGCCCCCATGGCCGTAAGATCGAAGTCCTCGTAGGACCGGCCTCGGCAACATTAGGAAGTCTGACCGGACCGTTTGATCTCATTTTTATTGACGCAGACACCGAAAACTACGTGCACTACTATTATCGGGCCATGGACCTGTTGGCGCAGACAGGGGTGCTCCTGCTCGACAATATGCGCGGCATCACACTTGACCCTGTGGATCATGGACGCGATCCTGCCGTTAGGGCCATCGAGGAACTCAGCCGGATCATTGCTGCCGATACGCGTGTCGTCGCCGACTTTAAGGCTGTCCGGGACGGCGTCCTAGTCATCACCATGGCGCCTGACGGCCCGTAGAAGCCTTACAGACGCGTTGACCTATTCAGAATTCTTGAGATAGCGCTTCACGATCTGCTGGAAATGTTGTCGGGGGATCCCACTATCCTGGGCCGCCCGGGTGACGTTTCCGCCATGCGTGGCCAGTTTGCTTCTGATGTACCGAATCGTAAAGGCTTCCAGCACGCTTTGCTTGGCCTCAGAATAGGGCAAGTGCAGATACTCCTCGCCCGGCATCGAAGCAGGGCCGGTCTTCTCTCCTGTGACGGCCGGAAGGAGCGAGGACAACTCTTTCGACGAGAGGCGTTCACCCGTGCAAAGCATCACGGCCCGTTCAATGACATTGCGCAGCTCCCGGATGTTGCCCGGCCATTTGTAGGCCACGAGATCGGTCACGGCCGAGGAGTGCAGATCAGTGACGGCCTTTCCGAACTCCCTGGCGAACTCGGTCAGGAAGTGGCGCGCTAACAGGGGAATGTCCTCCACCCGATCCCGCAAGGGCGGCACCCGCAAGGTCATGACATTGAGCCGATAGAAAAGATCCTTGCGAAATTCTCCCCGACTGACACGCTCCTCAAGATTCTGATTGGTCGCCGCGATGAACCGCACGTCGATCTTCTTGGACCTTGTCCCGCCGACTGGGCGCACCTCGCCATCCTCGATCACGCGTAACAGCTTGGCCTGAAGCGACAACGGCAGGTCAGCGATCTCGTCCAAGAACACGCTGCCGCCGTCAGCCAAATCCAGCAGACCCGCTTTATCCACGATGGCGCTCGTAAAGGCCCCTTTGACGTGTCCGAAGAGCTCGCTCTCGATCATCCCCTCTGGGAACCGTGTGCAATCGACCACCTGATACGGCTGATCGCGCTCGGGGCTCAGATTGTGAACGGCCCGGGCCAGCAACTCCTTGCCGGTGCCGGTTTCTCCGACAATCAGCACCGTGGAGCGGATGGGGGCGACTTCCTGCACCAAGCGCAACAAGGCTTGAAACGCCGGGCTGACGCCGATCAATGTCTCGAAGCCTTCCGGCGGAACGGCCATGCGCCGGAGGGCCCAGTTCTGGTGCAGGATCTCGGACATGCGCATCGCCCGGTGAATGCGGGCGACCAGCACCTTGGAATTGAACGGCTTGGTGATGTAGTCGAAGGCGCCGTGGCGGATCGCTTCGACGGCCGTATCGATCGAATTCAGCCCACTGATCATGATGACCGGAACGGATTGGTTGAGCCCCTGTAGTCGCTTCAGGAACTCGATGCCGCCGATGCCTGGCATCCGCACATCAGCCAGGATCAGATGGACCTCCTTCTCCTCCAGCGCCTTCAGCGCCCCTTCGGCCCTGGCTACGACCGTGAAATCGAACTCCCGCGTTTCGTCGGAGCCCAGCTCCTGCTCCAGCGAACGGAGCAGAATTTCCGCGTCGGCCGCCTCATCGTCCACCAGGAGGATATGGAAAGCCTGACGTTTATCTTCCGTCACGAGCCGCCCCTTTCGTGCCTCACCGGCTCTGCTGTCAGTTCGACATACAGCGGGAATGTAAAGAAGAATGTGGCTCCCTTGTCTGGCTCTGACTCGACCCACACCCGGCCGTTGTACAGCTCGATGATCTTCTTCACGATGGTCAACCCGATCCCCGTTCCCGGCACGTCTTTGTGGCCCAGGCGCGCGAACGGCTCGAAGATCCGCTCCACTTCGGATGATGGAATCCCGATGCCGTTGTCCCGGACGAACAGCGCAGTCTCGTTCATGCGCTTCACCACACCGATCTCCACATCGGGAGGGCGCCCATCCACGGAGAAGTTCAGAGCGTTCCGGACCAGATTATCCAGCACCTGGAAGAGATGAACGCGGCTGCACGCCAGCTTGGGAAACCAATCCGCCATATGCACCCGAGCGCCCTGCCGTTCAATGAGTCCCTCGCAGCCCTTGACGACATCACGGGCCACCTCAGCCGGATCGACGGCCCCGACCGCTTCGCGGACAGTCCCAAGGCGAGCCAGCCTGAGAACCTCTTCGATCCTGCTCATCAGTTGCTGACCGGTTTCACGAATCCAGCCCAGGTAGCGGTCCGCCCGCTCATCGAACCGTCCCTGGTAATCCATGTGGAGCAACGAGGCGAGTTCGGCCATCCGCCGCGCCGGCCCCTTGAGGTCGTGCGCCATGTTCGACGCATAGCGCTCCAATTCCTCCAAACGGTTCTGCAGACCCTCGCCCCGTTGCTGCGCGGCCTCGTAGAGGCGCGTGTTCAGGATGGCAATGGCCGCTTGGACGGCGAACTGCTGCGAGAGACGGATTTCCCAGTCCGTGAAGACCCGCTTCTCTCGCGTGGGCGCGAACGCCAAGACTCCGAAGGCTCCCTCCGGACCAACCAACGGGACGGCCAGGAGGCTCTTGCCCCCCAACCGGTCCCGTATCTGCGACACCAATTCGGGACTGGCCTCCAGATCATCCACGACTTGGGGAACCCCCGTCGTCAGGGCCTTGAATGAGATCGGCGTCTCCTCTCGAATCAAAACTGACCGGCGCAGCAGGTCATGCCAGTGACCCGATGCCGCTCCGACCTTCCAGAACCCGATCGTCTCATCCCATAGCAGAACCAGACAGAGATCCACACGGAGCATGCTGCCTGCCGTCTCCGCCATCCGTTTTAGCACACCTTCCAGGCCATCCGGCCCGATCGTGCTGATCTCCCGCCCAATGGCATGGAAGGCTTCCATCTGGCTGATGTGACGAGCGATCCGCTCTTGCATTTCCTCCATCGTCCTGGCGAGGCGCCCCACTTCATCGGTTGAGTCGACCGGGATGCGGGCGACCGGCCGCCCGCTGCCAAACTCTTGCGCTGTGACCGTCAGAGTCGCGAGAGGACCGGTGATCGTACGGGCAAGCAAGCGGCTGGCAAGCCACCACAGGAACAGGATGCCGATGACGACGCCACCGAGTCCATATCGCGTCACCAATGCCAAGCGTTCTGCACGCGCCTTCCGATCGCTCATCCACTGCTTCTCGACGTTTTCGAAATCTCGGAGGCCCTCTCGAATTGCGATCAGCTCGTTCGGCCCCTCTCCGGACTCGATGTGTGCCCTAGCAGATCTCAGGTCACCCAGCCTGATTGCGTCGATCAGCCGTTTCTTCTTTTGAACGAGAGCGAGAACCCTGGCCTCGATCTGGGAGACCCGTTGAAGCTGCTCAGGATCGTCCCGCACCATCTGTTTGAGCCTGCCAATCGCGGGATCGAATGCCGATTCGGCCGTATTGAACGGCTCCAAGAAATTCTCTTTGTGAACCAGCACGAACCCTCGGAATCCATCCTCGACATCCACAGCTATCGAGAGAATTGCTTCAGTTTGGACCTGAATTTCCGACAGGCGATCCACCTCTTCTTGGACCGCCAGCAACTGTCGTATGGTGGTCAAGTAGAGCGCCACCATCGCAAGAACCGGCAGGACCATGACGGCGAGGATGAGGACAACTTTATGATGGACTGATAGTCGGCTAACTGTGAGGGCCCTCCGCATGACTGCTTACCTTCTCTCAGGGAGCCTGTTGAGCCGGCACCAGTAGAGGTCTACCGCTCGGGCGATTTCGACCAACTGCTCGAAATCGCCGGGCTTGGTGATGCAACTGTTGGCTCCTAGCGCATAGCTCTGACTGATATCGCCGTTAAACTCCGAAGTTGTCAGCACCACCACGGGAATGGTCGCTAGATCAGGCAACGCTTTCATCCGACGCAGGAATTCGAACCCGTTCATACGCGGCATGGCGAGGTCGAGCAGGATCACTGCCGGAAACTGGGACGTCCCGCGGTCCTTGACCTGGGCGGTCAGGTAGTCCAGCGCCTCCTGTCCGTCCACCACCATCACGAGAGGACTCTCCACGGCAGCCCTCTTGAACGCCTGGCCGATCAATTCGCGATCGACCGGATCGTCTTCCGCGGCCAGAATAGGTTTCCGTCGCATCTCAACCATGACTGCTTGCCCTCGAGATCGTGTTCACAACCAGGCCTGAGGGCTGGCTCAGGCGATCCTCATCATACCATTGGAAACATAGGGAGAGGCAATG
>VBOO01000307.1 GCA_005877505.1 Nitrospirota bacterium | reverse complement strand
CCATGGCGACACCATTCAAACCCATCCAAGCCAGGCTACCTATGATGCCCTTCACATCGGGCCCGAAGGCGAGGCTGTAGCCCCACAGCACCCACTGGACGCTGATCAGGCAGAGGATGATGAAACTCTGCATGATGGTCCCCAACGCATTCTTCTCCCGAACCATCCCCCCGTAGAACAGGGCCAGCCCCGGGGCCGTCATGGCCAGCACCAAGGCGGAAGAGGTCAGCACCCATGCCGTGTCTCCAGTATCAATCTTTGCAGGAGGAGCTGGAGCGGCCGCGGGCGGAGTTCCTCCCTGCGCCGGTGCACTCGTCGCCGGTGGTGCTTCAGTGGTTGTCTCCGCCATCACGCCATTCGCTGCGACACCAAGAGTTATCCACGCAACGATGCCCGACACCATCAGCAGGCTCACAAATACTCGTTGTTGTGCGATTGTTTTCATGTCCGTCTCCTTTTGCTCGTGTGCATAAAAAAAGGGCGCCACTCTTTTGAGACTGGCGCCCTTGCCAGTAATCCCCGATCCAGGGTCCGCTTTGACCCCGTCAGCTTCCTGAAAATACAACTGTGGATTTCCGGGAAGCGCTATGCACGTATCGCTCCGTCTTGCCCGGAGCCCTGATCCCTCCGATTAAACGTCGAAGTACAGGAAGAATTCATACGGATGCGGCCGTATCCGCACCTGATCCACCTCTTTCTCCCGCTTGTAATTAAGCCAGGTTTCAATCACGTCTTCCGTGAAGACATTGCCCTTCAACAGGAAGGCGTGGTCGTTCTCTAGATTTCGCAGCGACTCCTCGAGGCTGGCCGGCATTTGTTTGATCTTCGCCGCCTCATGCGGTTCGAGATCATACATGTCCTTGTCTACCGGCGGTCCTGGATCAATCTTGTTCTCGATACCGTCCAGTCCGGCCATCAGCATGGCGGCGAAGGCATAGTAAGGATTGGTAGCCGGGTCCGGGAAACGAACTTCAATCCGCTTGGCCTTCGGGTTCGGAGTATACATTGGAATCCGAATGCCCGCGCTCCGGTTCCTGCTGGAATAGGCCAAGTTGACGGGCGCCTCGAAGCCAGGCGTCAGCCGTTTGTAAGAGTTCGTCGTCGGGTTGGTGATCGCAGCCAGGGCCGGCGCATGCTTGAGGACTCCGCCGATGTACCAGAGGCACAGTTGAGAAGTCCCGGCATATTCTTTGCCAGCAAAGAGGGGCTTCCCCTCTTTCCAGATGCTCTGGTGGGTGTGCATCCCCGACCCGTTATCCGCAAAAAGCGGCTTGGGCATGAGGGTCACAACCTTGCCGTGGCGCCTGGCCACGTTTTTGATGATGTATTTGTACATCATCATCTTGTCGGCCATATTCGTGAGAGAGTCATACCGCATGTCAATTTCGGCCTGGCCGGCGGTCGCGACTTCGTGGTGCTGCTTTTCCACCATGATGCCCATCTTCTGCATCTCCAGCACCATTTCGCTGCGGATGTCCTGCTGGGTGTCCATAGGCGGCACCGGGAAGTACCCTTCCTTGTGACGGGGCTTGTTGCCGAGATTGGGGCCCTTCCCGCTCAAATCACCCTCTTTACCGGCATTCCAGATACCCTCGTCGGAATCAATAAAGTAGGACCCGCTGTGACTGTCTTGATCATAACGCGCGCTGTCGAAAATAAAAAATTCGGCCTCGGGGCCCCAATAGGAGACGTCCCCGATCTTGGTCTGTTTGAGAAACTTTTCGGCTTTCTGGGCCACGTTGCGCGGGTCCCGGCTGTAGTTCTCGCGTGTGATAGGATCCACGACGTTTCGGGATGCTTGTGAACGGGTCCATGACGGCGGTTTTGGGATCCGGGACGACCATCATGTCGCTGTTGTCGATTGCTTGCCAACCACGGATAGACGATCCGTCGAAGCCTGAGCCTTCGGTGAACACCGTGTCCGTCAGTTCCTCGATCGGAATCGTGAAGTGCTGCCACGTGCCGGGGAAGTCCACGAACTTCAGGTCTACCATGACAACCTTGTTTTTCTTTGCAAATTCCAATGCTTCCTTTGCACTCATAAATCCCCTCCTTTAAGATTAAATCCCCAATGATTTCCGTTGTACAGTGGCCCGATGAACGACCGGGCGCGTGGTCTGCGTCTGTCCCAAATATTCTTCGATCCGAGCGGTGATGGTCTCGCTGATGAGTTTGCACCGTCCGGCATCGTCGATCTTCCCGCCTGCCTGATCCGTGACATAGAAGACGTCCACGACCTGATCCAGTCGGGTCGAAATCCGGGCCGCGTGCACGGACAGGCCCAGATCGAAGATCGCCCGCGTGATCACGTACAGCAGGCCTTGGCGGTCGTCGGCGAACACGTCAATGATCGTGTACCGCTCTGAAGAGTCGTTGTCCACCTGAACCACCGTCGGCTCTCGCAGAGGGACTCCGTGGCGGCTCTGACCAAATCGGGTCGCCTCCTGCAAGAGGGCCTCCACGGAGCGGCGGCTCTCCAAGACCGCAGCGATTGACTCGCTCACATCACGTATCCGAGACGGCGACGGGCCGTCCGGGCAGTCCGGATCCTGGACGCGGAAGACGTCGACAACCATGCCGTCGGCCAAGGTGAGGATCTGGGCGTCCAGGATTTGCAGTCCCTTGGCGGCCAGCACGCCGGAGATCTTGGAGAAGATGCCCGGAATGATCCTTTCCTGGGTATACACCGTGTAGTCGGTAGTGCCGAGCGCGGGATCGTGCTGCGCATCCACCAGGACGGGCGCGTCGGCCAGCTTCGCAAGCCACTGGAGATGCGTCACGATGCGATCAACCGGCATCGCTGCTAGATAGTGATCAGGCCACGCCTCGAGTTGCTTGCGGAGCCAGTTCTCAGGAAGCCGCTGGCCCAACCGGGCGAGGACTGCCTGCCGAACCTCTTTTGCCTGATTGACCAGGCCCTCGTAGGTCGTCTCCGTCTCTTCCCCGCCAGCCAACTCCTTGTGCGTCTTGATAAACAGATCACCCAACAGCGTTTCCTTCCAGCGCGTCAGCACGCCGGGGCCCACAGCCGCAATGTCGGCCGCCGTCAGCACGAACAGCATCTTGAGCGCTTCTGGCGTGCCGACCTGGCGGGCAAACCTCAGCACTACCTTCTCGTCGGACGAGTCACGTCTGAACGCAGTGCTGGACATCAGGAGATGGTAGCGGACCAGAAACCCCAAGAGCTGTGTCTCGTGATCGTCCAGGCCGAGCCGCTCGGCCACATCCACGGCGATCCGCTCGCCGATGAGGCTGTGGTCCTCTTCCTGCCCCTTACCGATATCGTGAATGAGCAATGCGAGGTGCAACAGGTCTTTCCGCTTGATCTCGCGATAGACCCGGCCCAAGAGGCCGTACGTCGCGCCGATCTCTTCGGCCTG
>VBOO01000002.1 GCA_005877505.1 Nitrospirota bacterium | reverse complement strand
CGCCTACGTCAACCGGCTGATGAAGGCGACCACCGGAGAAGGCTTCACCAATCCGTACATCATCGCGCTGGGCATCAAGCTCTTCTTCGTCATGTGCATCATGACGCTCTTCCTCTACAACGTCATCTTTCCGCCGGAGCCAGAAGAGAAGGGTAAGGTCGGCGACGAAGAGAAGGATCCGGAAGGCGTTCCGTTCCTTCGCGCGTCCTTCTGGTTCGGCATCTTCATCGTGCTCATGGCCTCGACCCTGAAGCACCTCCACCACTAAGAGTCCTCCACCTATGCCATCAAAGGCACCGGCCCTCCCCCTCGTTCGCGCCTCGCCCTTCCAACGGTTCCCATTCAGAGTCCTCCTTGTCCTCACCTGCGCAGCCCTGTTCGGCTGTAGCGACGGCCGCGAGCCAAAGACCGCCCAGGCCCGCGAAGCAGCCGGCCAAACAGTTCACAGTGACTGAGGAGAACCTGAGGTACCTCAAGATCGCCGAGGTCCGGAGGGTGGAAGGGGGGACCGCGATCGGCCTGAACGGGCGGGTCACCTTCGATGAAAGCCGGACCGCTCACGTCGGATCGCCGGTTGAAGGTCGGGTGATCCAGGTGCTGGCAAAGCCGGGCGACCGGGTGCATCACGGTCAAACCCTTTTGAACATCCATAGCCCGAATTTTACGTTGGCCGAGTCCGCCGAGCAGAAAGCGCGTTCTGCCCTTCTGGTCGCCGAGAAGAACTTAGCCCGCCTAAAGCGGTTGTTTGCGGAAGGGGCTTCCTCCCAACGAGAAGTCTCCGAGGCGGAGGACGCTTTGGCCCAGGCCCGGGCCGAGTATGAGCGGGCGGCGGCGGATCTGGCGAGCCTGGGCGGGAATCAGGACAAACCTTCTCCTGATTTCCAGCTTACAGCACCAACTAACGGCGTGGTCATCAGTCGGTCTCCCTCAGCACTTGTTGGGGCGGAAGTCCAGCCCGGCAGCGGCACGTTGTTCATCATCGCGGACCTGTCCAAGGTCTGGGTCCTGGCCGATCTGCCGGAGCGGGAGATGGGCGGCGTGCATCCGGGCCTCCCAGTCGAAGTCGAAGCCCCGGCGTACCCTGGCGTCAAGTTTCCCGGCACCGTCGAGTACCTCAGCGAATTGTTGGACCAATCCACGCGGACCGCCAAGCTCCGGTGCCTGATCCCCAACCCTCAGTTCCGGCTCAAGCCGGAGATGTTCGTGAACGTCACGCTGCACCGCCCCCAAGCCGACATCCTCATTCCCACTTCCGCCGTCGTGACTAAAGGGGACCAGTTCTTCGTGTACGTCGAGGACGACGGGAAAGAGCGGACGTACACCCCGCGCCCGGTCATCCTAGGTCCGGAAATCGGCAAGATGGTGCCCGTGGTGAAAGGCCTCCAGGGAGGCGAGCGCATCGTGGTCGAAGGCGCCGTTCTCCTCGATTCGGCATTCCACAAGCTCCTCTGAGATTTCTCACAGATGCTGGACCGACTTATCGACCTGGCGGTACACCGCCGGACTGCAACGCTGCTCTTCACGCTCGCGCTTCTCATTTACGGCGTCTACGCCTATTTCAGCCTGCCGATCGAGGCCTATCCGGACGTCACGAATCTTCAAGTCAACATCATCACGCTCTTTCCCGGCCAGGCCTCAGAAGAAGTGGAACGGCAAGTGACGATCCCGTTGGAGCGGGGCCTGAGCGCGTTGCCCAAGGCCATCGACATGCGGTCCGTCTCCGTCTTCGGGCTGTCCTACATCATCGTCACCTTCGACGACGAAGTGGACATGTACTTCGCGCGGCAAGTGGTCACGGAGCGTCTGCGCCAGGTGGACCTGCCGGACGGCGTGGTGTCTGTCCTAGGCCCACAGATCACGCCGTTGGGCGAGGTGTATCAGTTCACGGTCGAAGGCGGAGGAAAATCGCCAACGGAACTCCGCACTCTCCTAGATTGGACGATTGTCCCATTCCTCAAGCAGATTCCCGGGGTGGCCGATATCGTCGCCCAGGGTGGGTTCCGGAAGGAGATCCACATTCTGGTGGACCCTGACCGGCTCAAGGCGCACGGCATCACTCTCACCACCGTCTACGACGCTCTCTCCCGGTCCAACGCCAATATCGGCGCCGGCCACATTCTCCACGGACAGGAGCAATACATCGTGAGGGGGCTCGGCTTGCTCCGTTCGCCTGACGACATCAAGGAGATCGTGCTGACGGCCGAGAAAGGCACGCCGGTCCGTGTCAAAGATGTCGCCACGCTGGTCGAGGCCCATACGCCGCGCCAGGGCGCGGTCGGGCGAGGAACGAAACCCGAGGCCGTGGAAGGGTTCGTGCTGATGCGGCGGGGCGAGAACCCGTCGATCGTGCTGGAACTGGTTCGACAGCAGGTGGATCGTCTCAACAATGGCATCCTGCCCGCTGGCGTCAAGATCGTGCCGTTTATCGACCGCACGACCTTCGTCCAACGCACCCTCCACACGGTCCGTACGAATCTCCTGGAAGGCGCGTTGCTGGTCACCGGGGTCGTCTGGCTCTTCCTGCGGTCGTGGCGCGGGTCCGTAGCCGTCGCTATCATCATCCCCGCCTCCCTGCTGACAGCCTTCGCGGGGCTGTATCTCATCAAGGTGCCGGCCAATCTGATCTCCATGGGGGCGATTGATTTCGGCATCATCGTGGACGGTGCCGTGATCCTGATCGAAAACATCTACCGTCGCCTGACGGAGCGCCGGCCCGACCCGCACCGGGTCCCAATCGTGATCGCCCAAGCCGCCAAAGAGGTGGCGGTGCCCACGCTCTTCTCGCTGAGCATCATCATGGCGGCGCTCATTCCAATTTACACGTTCCAGCGGGTGGAGGGTCGGATCTTCAGGCCGATGGCTTATACCTACGCCTTTGCGCTGACCGGCGCCCTCCTCTTCTCGTTCACGGCGGTCCTCGCGCTGGCGGCCCTGCTCATCAAGCGCATCCCACACCAGGAGCTGGAACCTTGGTTCATGGTCGCCGCCCGCCGCGTGATTGAACCCTTAGTCGTGTACGCTCTCCGCGTGCGCGGGGTCGTGCTCGCGGGCATGGTTGCGCTGCTGCTCGCGTCCGGCTTCCTGCTGACCCGTCTTGGCACGGAATTCCTGCCGGAACTGAATGAAGGTGATCTGCACGTCTACGTCGAGATGCCGAATGCCATCTCCCTGCCCGAGGGCCAGCATCTGCTGGCCGAGATTCGTCGCCTCCTAGCGCAGTTCCCGGAAGTCGAGGGTGTCTTGTCCGAACAGGGCCGCCCCGAGGACGGCACCGACACGATCGGGCCCAATCAAAGCGAGACGTTCATTCACTTGCACGCAGAGGAAGGGTGGACGACAGGACGGACCAAGGTCCAGCTCGTAGAAGCCATGCGCGGTGTTGTCTCCAATATCCCCGGCGTGTTGTTTAATTTCTCCCAGCCGATCCGCGACAACGTCGAGGAAGCCATCAGCGGCATCCGCGGGCAGGTCGTCATCAAAGTGTTCGGCGAGGACAACGAAGTCCTGCAAGCGAAGGCCGCCGAGGTCCTGGTTGCACTCAAGACTGTCCGCGGGGTGAGAGATCCAGCGATCTACCGAACCGGCATGGTGCCCAACCTGCTCATCGAACTGGACCGCCCCCAAATCGCCCGGCACGGGTTGACCGTGGCCGACATTGAGCGGGTCATCGAGACCGCGATCGGCGGCCGCGTCGCCACCGAGTACTGGGAAGGGGAAAAGCGGTTCGGCGTCCGCGTGCTTCTGGCCGAGCCCAGCCGCGCCACCTCCTCGCGGATCGGGGAAATAACCATCGGCACGTCGGACGGAGGCCGGATCCGGTTGGATACGTTGGCCAAAATCCGCGTGGCCGACGGCCGCGCGCAAATCTGGCGCCAGAACAACAGCAAATTCATCGCGGTCAAGTGCAATATCGGGGACCGCGACATGGGGAGCTTCGTGGAGGCAGCGATGGCGCAGGTGGAAGCGAGGGTCAAACTCCCGGAAGGCTATTACATGACATGGGGAGGCGAATTCGAGAATCAGCAACGGGCGATGTCCCGCCTCAAGGTTGTCGTCCCCATGGCGATCCTGGCAGTGATAGCCCTATTGTATCTCGCATTCGGATCAATCCGGGACGCCTTGCTGATCATCCTGGTGGCGCCCTGCGCCTTCGTCGGCGGCATCGCGACCCTGTGGCTGACCGGGACGGTCTTCTCGGTCTCCGCGGCCGTCGGCCTGATCGCCCTGATGGGTCAAACCGTACTCAATGGTGTGCTGCTCGTCGCTACCTTCCGGCAACTGCAGCAGGAGGAGGAACCGATGACGCTCAACGACCTGATCCGCAAGGGCGTGAACATGCGGCTGCGCGCGATTCTTATGACGGCTCTGCTCGCCGGGCTCGGGCTGGTCCCGGCGGCCCTGTCACATGGAATGGGCTCTGAGACCCAGCGGCCCTTCGCGTTGGTGATCATCGGAGGGATCGTGACTTCCACCGCCCTGACGTTGTTCCTGATCCCGGTGCTGTTCAGCTTCAGAATCTTCGCCAAGGTCGAGCGTCCCGGCGTGGTGCCGCATCCGGCCCCCACCACGTTCATGCTGCTGGTCGCACTGGCAGTGCTCGCCGGGCCGGCGAGCGGGACGGCGCAGGGGCAGCCGAGCATGATGACACAGGTCCCTGGCGTTTCATCTCCTCCGGTGATGACCCTGAGCGAAGCATTCAAGGCCTACGAGGCGGGCAATCTGGAACGAAAGTCAGCCCAAGCGATCGTGGAGGCGGCCCGCCAGCAGGTCCGCGCCGCCGGTCTTCTGGAAAACCCGGTCCTCTCGCATATGCAGGGGCACAACAATACCGGCACGCCGACCAGTGGGGACCACTATTACTCCAATACGCTCTCGCAGACAGTGCCGCTCACTGGAAAACTTGGACTGCGCCGGCAGGTGACCGAAGCGAACCGAGACGCCGCGGAGGGCTCCTTCCAGGTCCGCGATATCGGGCTGCGTCTCGCCGTCCTCCGGGCCTATTCCCGCCTCCTCGCCGCCCAACAGCGTATCCTCTTCACCCGCCAGGACCTTGCCTCGCTCGAAGAGGTCGTGGAAGTGCTCAAAAAGCGTGTCGCGTCGGGGGCGACGGCCCAGTACGATCTGACGCGCGGCGAGCTCGAGGCGGAGCGAGTGCGGACCGAGTTGAGCGATGCGTTGGCGGACGAAAAAGGGGCCCGCGAGGAACTGCGGAAAGCCATCGGCCCGACCGCGCCCGCGGGTTCTTTTATCGTGGTCCCTGTGGACCTGAGCCCGCCGTATGCGGAAGTCGGCGCCCTGACCGTGTTGGCCCTGAGCAATCGCGGCGACCTGAGGGCCGCCCGGGCTCTCCACGGCGGAGCCGAGGCATCGGCCATCTTGGCCCGCCGGGAGGTGGTCCCGGACGTCACCTTCAGTCTGGGCCTGCTCAACAGCGCTGGGCCGACCAGCACCGACGTGCTCGCGGGTGTGTCCATCCCCATCCCCATCATTCGCCGAGGACAGGGCACAATTCAGGCCGCGCGCTCGACCGCAGACGCCGCCCGATTGGATGTCCAGGCGCTGGAGACCCGCATTCACACCGAAGTCATACGGGACACCGCCGTCTACCAGCAGCGCGTAGCGGAGCGGGATCGCTACCAAACGGCCGTCATGCAACGGGCGGAACGGCTGCTGCGGACCGCCCAGACCGCGTATCGCGAGGGTGCTCGGGGAATCCTCGAACTCGTCGATGCGTATCGGACCAACCGGGAAGTGCGCCTGCGCGACCTGGAACTGAGAACGGCCGTGGAGGCCGCTGGGTTTGATGTCGCAGAATCTGTCGGTGATCTCACTGCCTACGCCGCGGCTGTCTCACCCTAAAGCAGGGCCAAGGAAAGGCGACTATGAGGCGGTGAGGAGGGGCTTGAAGGCGGGGTCGGCTTCGACCACGCCCTTGAGCGTGTCGTTCTGGAGCAGGAAGAGCCACGAGTCCACGGAGGCGCCGGCCAGTTGCAAATACCAACGGCGCGCCTCGGTCAATTTCTCCAGCATCGCGTGGTTGTCGCGGTTCGGCATATAGGCCTGTGCATACGCCATCGTATAGGTGGCCGTGAACTTGTCCAGCGGCCGATCCGTCAGCGTGAACGCCTCCTCCGCCGCCTTGTTGGCCTGCACGAGGGTAGGATCATCCAACATGCGGCTCCAGGCGACCTTCGCGATGCGGGACCATGCCAGCTCCAGCAGGACGCGCGCCTTGAGCGCGGCGCGCTCCGGCGGGATGTCCTTCAGCACCGCCTCGTGCGTGGCGATCGCCGCCTGCGGATCGTTATTCCACCGATAGGCATTCCCCAGGCGAATCCGGCTCTCCAGATCGTCCGGCTGCAGGCGCGCGAGTCGCTCCATCGCGGGGAGCATCCGGTACAGATAGTCGGCCGGGGTCGGCGTGGCGATGCCGTCCTTCCCGATCATGCTCCTTGGGTAGGAGATGTCGATGCGGGACTCCTGGGCGTAGGCGTTCCAATAGAGCTCGTTGAAGCGGTCGGCCAGCGCCGTATCGCCGATCGGCACGCGGTGTACGGCGGCGCCGGCGCTCACCAGCGTGTGGTAGAGGCCGCCCGTGAGAATCGTCAACGCGGCCACCTGGCCGGGGTCCACGATCAGCACCCGGTTCAACAGCGCGATGCGGTCCCGCTGCTCGGCGTAGTGCGCCATGCGCTGGAGCGCGGCGCTGAGCACTTCTGGCGCGTCGGTCGGCTTCCACCACTCGCCTGAGCCGGGGATATAGCCGCCGGTCTCGGTGACGGACGGCACGGCCTCTCCCTCGCGGCCGGCCATCGGCAGATTCAGCACCGCCGTATCACCCGGGAACCCTAGCTTGCGCAGGCCCGACAGCACCACCCACTTGACGGTGACCGCCTTCAGCGCCTGCGTGGTGGTCGTGACCGTGGCGGTCAGGTTGTACTCCTCGGGCGCGTACGTCACCGGCGAGGTGATCGGATCCTTATAGGTGACCCGGAGCCTGACCACCGAGGCCGGCACGGACACCAGGGGCGCGCCCGAGCGCATCCGGAACGAGGCGGCCGGTATGGGCGCGCTGTCCACCGGCTCGACCCGAATTCCAGTGCCCGGCGGGGACAGGCCCATTCGCGCCATCACGTAAAACGACGGTGCGTAGCTGGTGAGCTGGTTCCTGTAGAACACCAGGAATCCCTTGCCCGGCCAGATCGCGTTCACCCCCTCGTCCCGTTGCTCGACAGCGGTGTCTTGGGCCTGGACCAGTGTCGTCCAGCATTGCCCGTAGATCGGATCGGACCCAGGCGGAAAGTCCTTGAACGGCGCGGCAGCGGCCGAAACCAGCGCGAACTGGCAGCCGAAATCGAGGCGCCCGAACCCCACCCGATCGCCCGAGGCGATGGCTTCCGCATACTGCTTGGCCGCCGCGATCACCGGCGTGGTCTTGGCCGCCGGCCGCCTGCCCTTCTTTATGTACTCGGCCGCCGGCGCCGCTCCCGAAGCCGGGGCAAACAACGGCGGCCACCACAGGCCGGTCGCGACTGACACCGCCACGGCTGCCAGCATGATTCGGGAAGCAGACACACGCATGAACGGTACTTTAGCACGGGACCGCTTGACACCGAAAGAGCGAGGGCGGCGCGGAAGAGCGCTAGTACGGTCCCAGGTGATAGGGGACGTCGGTCACGATCACGCGGAACTTGAAGAGCAGCGCGGCCTTGATCAGCAAGGCGCGTTGATTGTGCAGGAGGTTCTCCCACCAGCGTGCGGGCAAGACTTCTCCCAGCACGACCGTGACCCACCCGCCGGGATTCTCCTGCCGGACTTTTTCGACATAGTCGAGCAACGGCTGGATGAACGACCGATACGGCGAGGGCAGGATCACCAGGGGAATGCCGCCCCCCCACTTCTCCCAGTCTTGCTTGATCTTCATCGTCTCGTCGGGATCCACGTCCACGTGCACCGCGCGGATGTCCTGCGCCCGCTGCCGGACGTAGTCCAAGGCGATGACGGCCGCCCGGTTCACGCTCCCGATCGGCATCACCACAATGTTCGGCGGCGGGTTCTTGGGCCGCTCATACATGGTCAGGGAGAGCTGCCAGTCGGCCATCTTGTAGTGCCACTGGATCTTCTTGAACATAACGATGAGGAGGGGGATCAGAAAGATCACCATCCAGGCGCCATGCGTGAACTTGGTGATGGCCAGCACCACGGTGGCCACGCCGGTCGCGACGGCGCCGGTCAGATTGATCGCGAGCTTCTTCCGCCAGCCACGGCCTTTTCGGTCCTGCCAATGACGGACCATGCCCGCCTGGGAGAGCGTGAAGGACAGGAAGACGCCGACGGCGTACAGCGGGATCAACGCGTGTGTCTCGCCGCGAAAAACGATCAGCAGGAGCGCTGCGCTCAGACCCAGGATGAAAATCCCGTTTGAGAAGGCCAACCGGTCACCGACACTCCGCATCTGGTGCGGCAGAAAGCTGTCCTGAGCCAGCAGGGAGGCCAGTCGGGGAAAGCCGTTGTAGCTCGTGTTCGCCGCGAGGATCAGGATCAGCATCGTCGCGACCTGCATGAAGTAGTACAGGACGCCCCCGCCGAGCGAGATTCGCGCGATCTGGGAGATCAGGGTCTCGTCTTGGCGCGGCACGACTCCGTAGATATGGGCGAGGATGGTGATCCCGAGAAACAGGCCACCCAAGATCGTGGCCATCCAGATCATGGTGGTTGCGGCATTCTTCGGTGCCGGAGGCCGGAAGGCCGGTACGCCGTTCGAGATCGCCTCGATGCCGGTCAAGGCGGTACAGCCGGAGGAGAACGCGCGAAGGAGCAGAAAGAGCGTGAGTCCTTCCACGGCCGGAACAGAGGGAAGCGGGTGTTGTTCCTCAACGCCAAAGAGCACCCGCCCCAAACCGACGAGGATCACCACACCGAGGCCACCGACGAACAGGTAGGTCGGCAAGGCAAAGATCTTGCCCGATTCCCGCACGCCTCGAAGATTGCCCCAGGTCAGGATGGCGATCGCCAGGAGGCCCAAACCGATGCGGTGCTCGTGCAACCCCGGCACCGCCGAAGTAATCGCGGCAATCCCAGCCGCGACGCTCACGGCCACGGTCAACACATAGTCGATGAGCAGCGCCGCCCCGGCGACCAACCCGGGCGCTTCGCCGAGGTTGGATTTTGCCACGACAAACGCCCCGCCGCCGGACGGATAGCCGTAGATGGTCTGACGGTAGGACGCGGTGAGAATGGCCACCAATCCAACGATCACGAGGCTGATCCCGATGGAGTAGTGCAGGGCGGCCGTGCCGGCCAAGACCAGGACGAGCAGAATTTCTTCAGTGGCATAGGCGACCGAGGAGAGCGGGTCCGACGAGAAGACCGCGAGCGCCACGGGATTCGACAGCCGCTCGTGGACGGCCTGCTTGGTCGCGAGAGGATGGCCGAGCAGCCAGCGCTTCAGCCACATCGTCTTTTAAGGGGGACAGATTTATTTTCCATGATCACGCAAGCAGACTAGCAGACGGTGCAATGCAATTGAAAAATAAATCTGTCCCCAATTCATTTCCAATTCATTTCGAGAGGTCCTGTGGCGGGACGGGCGGCGCGTCGTCCACTTTGCGGACCCTTCCCAACTGGTCATACTCAACCCTGACGCCGTGGCGGCTCAGGGTCCCGAAGCGATAGTAATAGATCTCGTAGAGATAGCGCCCGAACTGCTTCTCCTCAACGCTGGCGAAATAGGCCATGACATTGTGGACCTCGTCCTTCGTCATGCCGTAGTGGACCACCTTCTTGTAGTATTCGTAGGGGAAGGTCCCTCGCCGCTCGATCTTGGACCATTCCACGCCGAGTCGGGCCGCCAGGGTCTTCATCTCCTGGACATACCTGATGCGGTCGGCAATGACCAGGAGGACGAACGTCCCCACGATGGCGGCAATCCATTTGGCGTTCCAGGGCATCGAGGAGCGGTCAGGGGACCGCCAGTGTCGGGGCGTCGACGACTTCCACGTCCTGGGGCACGGTGAATGCGAACAGCCTGTCCTGGAGGCCGGTGTTAGGGCGGAACGCGCCGAACGTGAAGGTGGACACGTTCCCGTTCACGTCATGCAGCTCGACCCGGCGCAGGAAGAAGGAGCCCGGGTCCACCTCGACGACGATCCGTGGGTGGTCCGGCCCGCCGTCGCGCAGAGTCAGGCTCAGGAGCGGGAGGCCGCCGTTCCCTTTAGCTCCGTCAGGCGCGGTCGCGACGAGGTAGTGACTGTCCAGCCGCCCGATGCCTTGGAGCAGGTGGAGCGGGGCCTGGGAGTCGGCCAATTTGGACAGCTGCCCAACCATCACCTGCTTGTGCTCGGGGATGTAGAACTGGACCTTGTCGTTGTCCACGAAGATCTGTTCGAGCGTGGGCGCCAGGTAGTCCCACCGGAGCTTGCCGGGTCGCTTGAGGTAGACCCGGCCGGACGACTGGAGCGGCTTGGCAAACCCCCGGATGTCCGTGGACTGGGAGAATTCAGCGGTGAGGTCTGTCGTCTTCTGGTAGCGGGCCTCGACCTTCCTCACCAGATCCTTCACGGGATCTCCGGCTCGGACGGGTGCGGGCAGCCAGGCAATCCCCAGCCCGAGCATCGCCAGGGCGACGCTCCTCGCGAGCGTGCGGCGGGTCATAACCCCTCATCAACGCCCACGCGCTTGACCAGCACTTCACGGCGGCCGTCTCGTGACATCGCGCCGACGAGGCCGTCCTGTTCCATCATCTCGATCATGCGAGCCGCGCGGGGATAGCCAATGCGGAGCCGGCGTTGCAGGAACGAGGCCGAGGCCTGCCCGGTGCCGACCACGATCTCCTTGGCCTTCTCGTACATCTCGTCCCGCTCGCCGTCGGCGCCGGGCGCCTCCGCCCCCACCGGCACCGCCTCCTCGGCAAAGGCCGGACTGCCCTGGGCCCTGACGAACTCCACGACCCTGCGCAGATCTCCCTCCGGCACGTAGGCGCCGTGCACGCGGATCAACTTGCCGCTGCCCGTGGCAAGGTAGAGCATGTCGCCGCGGCCCAGCAACTGATCGGCGCCGTTCTGGTCGAGGATCGTGCGCGAGTCGGTCTTCGATGCGACCTGGAACGCGATACGAGCCGGGAAGTTCGCCTTGATGAGGCCCGTCAGCACGTCCACGGAGGGCCGCTGCGTGGCAAGGATCAGGTGGATCCCGGCGGCCCTTGCCATCTGCGCCAGCTTGGTGATGGAGTCCTCGACCTCCTTTGAAGCGACCATCATCAGGTCGGCCAGTTCGTCGATGACGATGACCAGGTAGGGAAGCGGGGCCGGCGGCGTCTGCGCCTCCGAGATGCCGGGAGCCGCCGTCCCGCCCAACGCCAGCCGCTCCTCTTCCGAGAAATACGCCGTCTGAGGCTCCGTGCAGGGCACGACCTCCCCCTCCGGCGTCTCCAAGGGGTGCGGCAGTGCAACGCCCTGGGCCTCTGCGACGGCGCGGTTGTACGCATCAATGTTCCGGGCGCCGAACTCGGCCATCAGCTTGTAGCGGCGGTCCATCTCCTTGACGGCCAGCATAAGCCCGCGCGAGGCGGCCTTGGGCTGCGTAATGACCGGACGCCACAGATGCGGGATGCCCTCGTACACCGTCAGCTCGAGCATCTTGGGGTCGATCAGCAGAAACTTGACCTCATCGGGGCGCGCCGCGAAGAGGAGGCTCAGGATCATCGTGTTGAGGCCGACGCTCTTGCCCGATCCCGTGGCGCCCGCGACGAGCAGGTGCGGCATGCTCCGGAGATCCGCCACGACGGGCGCGCCGAAGATGTCCTTGCCCAGCGCCAGTTTCAACCGCGAGCGAGCGCCGCTGTACGCCTCGCTCAGCACGAGTTCCTTGAGCATCACGTCTTCGCGCCGCGGGTTGGGCGCTTCAATGCCGACCACCGACTTGCCGGGGATGGGCGCGACGATGCGGAGGCTGGTCGCCCGCATGGCCAGCGCGAGATCGTCGGCGAGGTTCACGATGCGGGCCACCTTGACGCCGGGGGCCGGCTCGAATTCGTACATCGTCACGACGGGGCCCACGTGCGTTTGGATCACCTGGCCGTCGATCCCGAAATTCGCCAGGGCCTGGGTGAGCACCTGCGCCTGCGCACGGATCTCCTCATCGGTGACCCGATCCACCCGCGTCGCCGGCTCGCGCAGCAACACCGCCGGGTCCGGCAGCACGTACCCGGCTCCGTCCACGACCTGAGGCAAGACAAGCTGCGCCGAACGATGATCCGCGAGGGCGAGCTTCCTCTTGCGACGACGGTACGCCGGCTGGTTCAGCGGCACCGGTTCCACGGTTTCGGCGCTGCCTGCCGCCTGAGTGATCTCCACCTCATCCGGCACGGCCGGCTTCGGCCTGATGATCTTGACTGGTTTGGCCTTGACGCGCTTGGGCCTGTCGCCCGCCCACGCCTGGAACAGGCTCCACCGTTCCTGCGCCCATTCGCGCAGAGTCGCCGCCATCTCCGCCCACTGCCGGCCGAGCGTGAACAGCGAGAACGGAGTCGCGATGAGCACGGACAGGAGCAACCCGGCAATGATCACGATGTGGGCGCCAACCGGCGCGAAGTACAGCACGAGCATCCCGCTAAGGGAGCTGCCGACACGCCCGCCCGCCAGTCCTTCCTGAATCCACCCGCTACTGATCGTCGGCACGCCAGGCACGTGCAGCGCCAACAGCATGGACAAGAACAGGAGCAACGCCGTGAAGCCGCCGGCGCTGCGGAGCGTGATGCCCAATCCGCCACGGAGGAAGCATCGGCTTCCGAGGATTCCCAGCGCGATCGGCGCGAGATAGCCCCCGCCCCCGAAGACCGCAAAGACAACGGTGGCCAGCGTCATCCCGACCCGGCCGATCAGGTTGTGAACGGACGCCGGATGAAAGGACTCTTCGAACAGGATCGGATCGCGTGGAGAGTAGGACAGCAGCGAAAGGCCGAGGAGCAGCGCCAAGGTGAGGAGCACCACTCCCGCCATCTCATGGCGAGTCCCTGCCGCTCCGCTTCTGCTCATACCAGCAGCGGCCATTGTGGGGCAGGCTACCATAACAAGGGGGCAAGATCAATGATTCCCTTGGCGGTCGCAGGCGGAAAATAGGAAGGGCTCCCGTCCCGTGACGGGAGCCCTTCTCGGCGCTTGGGGCGCCTCACTTGCCATTATGGGTCGCCTTATGTGGTCGACCCGCCTACGACAGTCAGTGGGAACTTCCGTCGCCGCCGGAGCCACGCACCTCACTTTGGAGGCTGTTTTCCGAGGCCCTGAGCATCCGATCGTCGCTTTTCAGCGACTACGCGCCATGGGGCGCCACCGTCGGGGCTTACGCAGAGGGGTCCGGCGTTGAGCGGAAGGCCCACCGCGGCGAGGTGTCACCCGTCGCGGGCGGGCCCGACTGGCCCGGAGGAGTAAGGTCGCTCATACAAGTACCTCCTCTCGCTGAGAGATACACCCTTGTCGGGTGCAAGGTGATCCTAATCCCCTCCGGTTGTCCTGTCAAGTCGACCTTTCCCTCACGAGAGACTACGGACCCGCCGACCTCAGACCGCGGCGTCTCCGCGGATGCTATACTTCGGGGGTGACGTACCCTCTCGGCGCCTACCCGATCAAGACCTTCGATGATTTCCGTCACGTAGCCCAGCTCTATCAGTATTCCCGCGCCATCCTCACCGCGCTGGAGCTGGACCTCTTCACCGCCCTCGGAGCCCGCTCCTGGCCAATTGCCGCGCTGGCCCGACCCCTCCGGGCCGACCGGCGGGGTCTCGATATCCTTTGCCGGAACCTCGCTGTGCTGGGCCTGCTGGTCAAACGCGGCTCGTTTTATCGGAACACACTGCTCGCGCGCACGGAGCTGAACCGGCGGAGCCCGGCCTATCGCGGCGCCTACCTTGAGCTCATCACAAACCAGTGGCACGATTTCACGCAGCTCACCGACACCGTGCGCTCGGGGAAGCCGCTGGATGCGGACGAGCCCGAGTCGTCCGTCTGGCGCCGCAACTTCACCTGGGCCATGCACCACCGGAGCCGGGAGCAGGCGAAGACGGTCGCCCGGTTCCTCAATCTGAGCCGGGCGCGCACCCTTCTGGACCTGGGCGGCGGGCCCGGCACCTACGCCATGGCCCTCCTCGCGGCCAACCCCTCCCTGCGCGCCACGGTGGCGGATCGGCCCGCCGCCCTCAAGGTCGCGCGCGAGATCGCGGCGACGCATCCCGCCAAGGCCCGGTTGAGCTTCGCGCCGCTGGATTTCATGCTCGATGCTCTGCCCGGCCGCTACGACGTGGTCTGGCTGTCGAACATCATCCACATCTATGCGCCGGCGCAGAACGTGGGCCTCTTCCGCAAGATCCGCAAGGCCCTGGCCCCGGGCGGGCGCCTGCTCATCCACGATTCGTTCCTCACCGACCCGCACGGGCTGAATCCCATCGACACGACGGCATTCGCCCTGACCATGCTGCTCTTCACCGACACCGGCAACACGTATGCGTCGCGGGACGTGATGCGCTGGCTGCGAAAGGCCGGCTATCGGCGCGTGCGGCTGCTGACGGGGATAGGAACACGGAAAGACGGAGAGAACGGTCTCATCGAAGCGTCGTCGTTCAAGGCAGGCCCATAAGCCCATCCACCAGCGCCGCGAATTCTTCGACGCTGAGGGTCTCGGCTCGGCGGAGGGGATCGAGGCCGGCCCGCTCCAACGCCGCGGCCGTCGGCGCACCTTCGAAGCCCTCGTCACGCAGCGAATTCGGCAGGGCCTTACGCCGGTGCGCAAACCCGGCGCGCACGACCCGGAAGAAGAACGCCTCGTCCGCTACCGAGACGCGCGGCTTCGGCAGCGGCGTGAGCACGACGACCGCCGACCCGACCTGGGGCTTCGGACGAAAGCACGTGGGAGGCACCCGGAACGCCTGGCGCACCTCGCAGTAGAACTGCGCCGCGATGGAGAGCGCCCCGTAGTCCTTGCCGCCGGGCGTCGCGGCCAGGCGCGAGACCACTTCCTCCTGGAGCATCAGCACCAGACGGCCGATGCGCCGCCGCTCCTCCAGCAGGCGGAACAGTAGCGGCGTCGAGACAGAATACGGCAGGTTGGCCACTACCAGAAACGGGCTCGGCACCTGCGCGTACTCGAATGTCAGCGCGTCACCCTCGATCAGGCGGAAGTTCGACCGGTGCCCCAGCATCGCGCGGAGGTGCGCGCAGAGCACGGCATCCAGCTCTACGGCGACGACGAGCCCGGAGCTGTCCAGCAGCGCTTCCGTCAGGATCCCCCGGCCCGGGCCGATCTCCAGCACCGTGTCGCCCGGCTGGAGCTCGGCCAGGCGGACGATCTTGTGGACGATGTTCTTGTCGATGAGGAAGTGCTGCCCGAGGGACTTTCGGGGGACGTGAGCGGGCGCGACATTGGCACGAGAACCGGGGCGCGTCATCGACGAGGACGGTTCTCCACGAACTGCGCGGCGAGCGTGATCGCCTCGATGAGACTGCCGTCGTCGGCAATGCCCTTGCCGACGATGTCGTAGGCGGTCCCGTGATCCACGGACGTGCGGATGATCGGCAGCCCCACCGTGATATTGACCGACTTGCCGAAGGCGGCGAGCTTCAGCGGGATCAAGCCCTGGTCGTGGTACATAGCCACCACCGCGTCGTACTTGCCCTGCGCCGCCTGCCCGATGAGCGTGTCCGCCGGCAACGGGCCTACGGCTGGAAACCCCCGCGCCAGCGCCCGCTCGATGCCAGGCCCGATGGCCGTGCGCTCCTCGGTCCCGAACAGCCCGCCCTCGCCGGCGTGCGGGTTCAGGGCCGCCACCGCGATCAGCGGGTGCTTGATGCGGAAGAACTCCGTCAGCCCGCGATGGCACAGCCGGATCGCGCGCTCGATCCGCTCCGGCGTGAGTAGCGCCGGCACGTCCTTGATCGCCGCATGGATGGTGGCGAAGAAAAAGCGCAACGGCCCGCCGACGATCATCATGCCGACCTCCTTGGCGCCCGTCAGGTCGGCCAGCATCTCGGTATGGCCGGGATAGCTGTAGCCGGCGAGATTGATCGCTTCCTTGTTGATAGGCGCCGTCACGATCGCGGCGATGCTGCCGTCCAGGGCCCGCTCGACCGCCTCTTCCACATAGACGGCCTGGGCGGCGCCGGTCTCGTGGGACACTTTTCCCGGCGTGAACGGCCCGAGCGGCTGCGGTAGCGGGTCCAGCACCGGAATGACCCCGTCCGGCGCCTCGAAGCCGGACAGATCCACGCTACGAACCTTCAGCGGCGCCTTCAGCGCGCTGACCGTCCTGGCCAGCACCTCGGGCGAGCCGATGACCAGCGGCCGGCAGAGGCGCCGCACGCCCGGGCGCGCCAGGGCCTTCACGATGACCTCCGGGCCGATCCCTGCCGGATCGCCCATCGTGATGCCGAGCAGGGGCTTCGCAGGTTTCTGGGAGGTTGTGCCAGTTTTTCCCACTAGCGAGGATATTGTACCGCGTCCTGAGGCTCGCCAACACCGAGAAACTTCCGCAAGCGCTCTTCATCGCGGATGCGGAGAAACTTGACCCCCATCTGCTTGCCGTCAGCCCACCGCACTGACGCCGCGGCCTCGATGGGCATGTCTTGCTCGGTCAAGAACAGCTTGAGCTCAAGGAGCGTGTCCGCAGGCAGCGCCGCGTCCGACTCAATCATGCAGCCCCAGAGCGAAAGATCGCGCGCGATCCCCCTGCCTTTTTTGTGCTCTCCCGCAAACGCGACGGCAAACCGCACCAGGATCCGTTCGAATGCGCGCCGCTCCCGGCAATCCGGCTGAACGGGTCGGCGTCGTAGGAAGTCCCACACGCGACGTAACAGGGACATGGCATTCCCCGCTCCTTAGGGAGTCTCCCCATTGTACACTTTTTCCACGCCTCTCGCTCAGCCTCGTTTGCTATGATGGCCGGAGGCGCCGGAGGCCCGGCGTGAGGAGAGGGACAGATTCAACTCAGGGGGGATCGCTATGGCTGCGCAGGTCTATGGATGCAACCACGTCGCCATTGAGGTGGACGACGCCGAGAAGGCCGCGGCGTTTTATGCCGACGTGTTCAATCTGGAGATGCTACGAGGCGGCGAAGGCGCGGTCTGGTGCAAGCTGGGCGAGCACCAGTTCCTGGCCATCTTCGAAGTGAAAGAGCTCCGCCCGGACCGCGTGAAGCACTTCGGCCTCATGGTGCGCGACGAGGCGCAGATCAACGAGGTGCGGGAGAAGCTCACCCAGAAGTACGGGCTGAAGCTGGAGCCGCACTTCCGCTGCGATTTCCGCGATCCGTGGGGCAACCGCATCCAGGTGGGGGACCTGCAGGACGAGTCGCTCATCTGGCTGCTTCCCTATCGCGAAGTCCAGACGCTCGGCATCACATTCGCGACCGAGCCGGGGAAAAAGACGGCGTCGCGGAAACGATGACTGGCTTCTTACTTCCACCCCGGATGGGCAGGCAAGAGATCAGGGATGCGGGCGAGGAAGGCACGCGAGCTAGCACATCAGTGACTCCGGCTGTTGCGATGGAACCACGGATGCCCTAGCATCCCTGCCATGAACCCCACCGTCACCAAACCTCGTCGCAAGGAAACGCCGGAAGACAAAAAGCGCAGGGCCTTGAAGATCATCGAGATCCTGGATCGCACCTATCCGACTACCATCCTCGCGCTGAACTTCACGACGCCCTTGGAGCTCCTGATCGCCCTGATCCTGGCCGCGCAGTGCACGGACGAACGCGTGAATCAGGTCACCGCCACGCTGTTCAAGAAGAACCGGACCCCGCAAGACTGGGCCGGCCTTCCGCGGAGCACGTTGGAAGCCGAAATCCGGAGCACTGGGTTTTTCCGCAACAAGGCCAAGGCAGTCCAGGAGTGCTGCCAGGAACTCGTCAACCGCTTCGGGGGCAAAGTCCCGGACAAGCTCGAGGAGCTGATCTCCTTGCCGGGCGTGGGCCGGAAGACGGCCAACATCCTCCGGGGCAATGCGCTTGGCCAACCAGCCATCGGCGTGGATACCCACGTGGGCCGGCTGGCACAGCGCCTGGAATTGTCCTGCGAGACCAACCCCGACAAGATCGAAGCGGATTTGAATCCGTTGGTGCCCGACGAGCACAAGGTCCGCTTCTGCCATCTGCTCCAGGCGCATGGCCGAACGATCTGTCTCGCCCGCAAGCCGGACTGTCCGGGCTGCCCCATCAACCACCTCTGCCCCTACCCCGCGCAAGCGAAGCTCGCCCCGCCCAGGAAGCGCAAGCGCGTGCGATGATCAGCACTATTTTTCTTCGGCCGCACCGGTCATGGGGACGAAGGCGACAGGCAGGAGCGTGGTGCGCTCATTGCCCGAATGGGTGCGGCGGATCAGCAACAGGCTCTGGGAAAACTTCTGGCCCACGGGAAGGACCAACCGCCCGCCGACGGCGAGCTGATCCAGCAGCGGTTGCGGGATGTGGTCCGGCGCGGCACTGACGAGGATCGCGTCGTAGGGCGCGTGTTCCGGCCAGCCTTCATAGCCGTCGCCGGTCCGCACCTGCACGTTTGTATAGCCCAGTTTCGTGAGCTGCGCGGCGGCCCGTTCCGCCAGCGGCTTCACGATCTCGATGGAGAACACGTCTCGGGCAAGTTCGGCCAGGACCGCGGTCTGGTAGCCAGAGCCGGTGCCGACCTCGAGCACCCTGTCCTCGCCACGCAAGCGCAGCGCTTCGGCCATGAAGGCCACGACATAAGGCTGGGAGATCATTTGGCCGTGGCCGATCGGCAGCGGACCGTCCCAGTAAGCCTGAGGCGCATAGGAGACCGGCACGAACAGGTGACGCGGCACCTGACGCATCGCTCTGAGCACCACCGTGTCCCTGACGCCGCGCGCCACGATCTGCCGCTCGACCATCCGCTCCCGCTCCGCTTGGCGCGTGGGATCTAATGAAGGCAAGCCAGTATCGGAACCATCGAAGCCGTCCCCGCACCCCAGCACCACAAACTGCGCTCCAAGCACAACGGAGATCCAGAACGTCCAACACCTCATCCAACCACTCCTCTCACCACGGCGCGAAATATTTTTCATATTGCGGGTGACACCGCATGGGCGCCCGGGTTACCCGTTGCTCCCGGAATGCAACGGGTGCCCAGCGTGGGGCGTACAGCCGGGTCTGCGGGGCTTCGACGGCGAAACGCCCAGCTGATCTGGGCTATGCGGGGGCAGGACCCGCTCTTACAAGCTCCGCCCGAACAATTTCTTCTTGATCCACCCCGGAATGAACCGCGCCGCCCGCCGCGACACCGCCTTGAGTCGCTGCAGCGTGGCTGGATCGCCCTTCCAGTATTCCGCCACGATCGCCTCGTCAATCTGATTCACCACGCCGTCGAAGACCAGGACCACGAGCACGAGGTCGTCCAAATAGCCGAGGACCGGGATGAAGTCCGGGATCAGATCGAACGGCATGGCGAGATACGCCGCGACGCCGGCGAGCGTGGCCTTCGTCTGCGCCGGCACGCGCTTGTCCGCCATAAGGCCGGCTACCAGCGCCGCCAAGTGCGGGACCGTGAGCGCCGCTTCTTTCCAGACGGACGCGCGTCGAGGCGGCGTCGCCGCCGTGGTGGAGCACAGGACAATCGCCGCGGCGGTGACCGCGCGGGCGACCTGCTCTATGAACGCGAGGTTCAATGTCTCGAGCGTGTCCGTCGGCTGGTGGTAGTGGGGATTGCGGAAGTTGGCGGTGTCGGTCAGCATCACCGCCGGATAGCCGTGGTGCCAGAAGGCCGCGTGGTCGCTGCGCCGCGTGTCCGGCAGCAGCTCGCCGTTGCCGGGCACCACGAGCGAGACCGTCCTGAGAGCTGGCACGGCGTGGTTAGCGGCGGCTTCCACTGCTTTGACCAAGGGCGCGGACGCGGCGTTCCCCACGATCCCAAGAAAGTCTCCCACGGTTGGCACGGTGACGGGAATCGGCGGTTTCTGCTGTGAGCCCTCTTCCTCGCATGCGTAGCCCACACACTCCAGCACGATGGCGCCGCAGATCGCTTCGCCGGCGGCCCGGAGCGATGACACGTAGGCCAGGCTCCCCAACAAGTTTTCCTCTTCCAAACAGAACGTGATGAAGCGGACGGTTCTGACCAGTGGAACGCCCCGAAGACTGCGGGCGACGTCGAGCAGCACCGCCAGCGCGCTGGCGTTATCGTCAGCGCCGGGCGACCCTTCCACCGTGTCGTAGTGCGCCGCGATGATCAGGGGCGGCAAAGGGGACTGTCCCATTTCTTCATGGGGACTGTCCCCCTTTTCCGCGGGCGGTAGAACGCCGATGACGTTGCGGTACGTCTCTCCCAGCGCCTTGAACGCATGGGTCGAGACGTCCAGGCCCAGGTTCGTGAACTGTTCGGTGAGATAGGCTTCAGCGCGGCGGAGGGAGGCGGGAGCGGTGACCGGATGGCGTTCGGCGATCAGGGCCTCAAGATGGGATGAGAGCGCGTCATGCATGGTCTTCCGGCTCGACGTGCACAACCACCTCGGCCACGCCGGGGAACGCCTGCTTGAGCCTGTCCTCCACATCGTGCGCGACGATGTGCGCGCGGGCGATCGTCATGGCCGAGTCCACGTGGATGCACAGGTCCATGAAGACGTGCCGGGCGAGCCCTCTGGTCCGGATGTCGTCGCAGCAGCGCACGCCCTCCACGGTGAGGGCCACCTGCTGGATCGCGTCGGCGTCCAGACGCGCCCGGTCGGCAAGGGACTGCGTCGCTTCCTTGAGCACCAGCATGCCGGTGTGGCCGATGAAGCCTGCAATCACCACGCCGGCGATCGGGTCCAGGAGCGGATAGCCCATGGCGACCGCCGCGAGGCCGATCAGCACCGACAGGGACGAGAGAATGTCGCTGGCCGTGTGGAGAGAGTCGGCCACCAGAATCTCGCTCTTCAGGATTTCCCCGCGCCGGCGCTCCCACGTCATGACCCCCCAATTGACGGCCATCGTCCCGAGCATGATGGCAAAGCTGAGTCCGGTCACCTGCGGCACGACGGACTCGCGCCAATGGAGGTAGCTGTTCTGGAGGATATACAGGCAGGTCCCGAACAGCAGCAGGCCGATGGCGGCCGCCGCGAAGGTCTCGTACTTCTTGTGGCCGTAGGGATAGCGGGCGTCCGGAGGGTAGGAGGCCACCCAGAGGGCGAACAACCCAATCACGTTCGACATGCCGTCGAACGATGAATGGATGCCGTCGGCCTGCATGCCGATGGAGCCGGTCATCAAGCCGTAAATCAGCTTCGCCGCCGCCACCCCCCAATTCAGGCCGAGGATGATCCACAAGATCATCCGCGTCTCGCGCGCGGCGGCATCCTCCGCGAAGGCCCTCTCTCCATTCGTCTGACCTCGCCGACTCATAGCCGCCTCACCGCAAGACCAGGTACCCCATATACCCAGCATATAGCAGGACTGATAACAGCACGATGCGCGGATCCCACCGGCCGGTCTTCCGGAGCTGGGCCAGGCACAGCGCCATTCCGACGAGCGGCAGCGCCATGCTCAGCATGGCGCCTGCATCCAGGTTCCAGTTGGTGCCGACCAGGCCCACCGAGACCGGAAACGTCCCCTGGAACACCATCGCGCCCGTGATGTTCCCCACCGCCAGCGTGTCCTTCTTCCGATAGACCCAGAAGAAGCTGTTCATCGTCTCCGGCAGCTCCGTCGCGATCGGCGCGACGAGCAGCGCCAGCACGAGCGGCGAGACACCCATGCCGAGCGCGGCGTCCTTGACGACGTGGACGAACAGGTGCGCGCCCCCAATGAGCAGCCCCAGCCCGGCGACGACCTGCGCGACGATCAGCTCGGTTGCCGGCCGGCCCGCGCGGCGCGAGAAGTACAGCGGATCCAGCTCCAACCCGCTGACCTCTCCGCTCGTCACGTGAATCCGGACGTACCACGCATACAGGAGCAAGAGCCCGACAGCCACCACGTCGTGCAAGGCCCGCCCCGGCACCGCCGAGACGAGCAGCGCCAGCCCGTAAGCCGCCAGGAAGAACTCCAAGTCGTGGCTGACGGCCCGATAGTCCAGTTCGAACTGATCCGCGCGCTCCCGCATCCGGCCTAACAGCAGAAGGAAGCCGGCCAGCAGCGGCAGGACCAGCGTGCCGAGCATCAACGGCGCGCCCAGAATGGCGCCAATTCCAATGTCCGTTTCGGCCTGGCTCTCGCCGCCGAAGATGGCGATGATCGGGATGAGCGTCTCGGGCAGCGCGGTCGCGATGCCGGCCAGGACGCTTCCGATGGCGCCGTCGGAGATGCCGAGCCGCCGGCCCAGCCACTCGACGGCGTTCGTGAAGACGGCGGCGCCGCCGAGGATGATTCCGATCGCCACGAGGAAGAGCAGCAGCGAGAGGAGCATCGCGAGGGTCAGCTCCGCAGCCGGCGGAGGGCGCGCTCGACCTCGCGCACGACGTCGCGCAGCGGCAGGCCGGTCTGCTCCGCGATCCGCTTGCAGTCCTGGTACTCCGGACGGGCCTTCACGCTCCGTCCCCCCGCCTTCGCCACCTTGACGCGAACCGGTCCGAACCGAGTGGCCACTTCGGTCAGCTCTCGCGCCAGCAGGCGGCGAGCGACCTCCTGTACGCGCACGCCCAGCGTCGTCGTCTCCGCGAAGAGGACCTTGAGCATCGGCTCCACCTTAGCCGGATCGGTCAGCACGTTCAGGACGATGCCGGGCCGGCCGCGCTTCATGATCACCGGCGTCAGCGTGACGTCCAGCGCGCCGCGCGCCAGCAGACGTTCGATCAGCAGGTCGTACCCCTGCGGGTTCATGTCGTCAAGATTGGTCTCCAGCACCGCGACGCGATCGAACTCCGTCGGGGCTAGCGTCTCGCCGACGAAGACCCGCAGGGCGTTCGGCCAGCCGGGCGGATCGGCCTCGCCCGCGCCGTAGCCGATGGACATAACCGTCATCGCCGGCATCGCGCCGGCGCCCGCGCTTAAGGTCGCCATCAGGGCCGCGCCGGTGGGCGTCGTCAGCTCAAAGCGCGGCCCCGTCGCGTACACCGGAAGGCCCTTGAGCAGCGCCGCTGTCGCGGGGCCCGGCGCCGGGAGCACGCCGTGCTCGGTCTTGCTGGTCCCTGTGCCGACGTTGATCGCCGAAACGTAGAGCGCCTCCACGCCGAGGAGGTGGCAGCCAAGCACGGTGCCCGCCACATCCACGAGCGAATCCAGATCGCCGATTTCGTGGAGCTGGGCCCGAGTGGCCGGCGTGCGGTGCGCGCGACCCTCGGCCTTGGCGAGGCGATCGAAGACCGCGAGCGACCGGTCGCGCACCGGTTCGGGGAGGTGCGCCGCCGTGAGCGCCCGGTGGACATCCCGCCAGTTCAACATCCGGTCATGGCCCTTCTCGACGAGGACGTCCACCTTCGTACCGGACAGCGCGCCGCGGGCCACCCGCCGGCTGCGGAGCGAGAAGCCCCGGAGTCGCAGACCCTCGAGGCCCTTCACAAGATCGGCGAGCGGCAGCCCGGCGTCCACGAGCGCGCCCAGGCACATATCGCCGCTGACGCCGGAGAAGCAGTCGAAGTAGGCGATGCGCATACCAGCGGATATTAGCAGAGCGCCTGGGCCTTTGCTATGCGTTGACCAGGACGGGCGCGCTGTGTTATGTGATTCACGAGCATGCCACACCCGCGTCGACCCCGATGATGCGAACCGCCGCGGTGGCGCTGGCCATCAGCGTCGGGCTCCTCGCCACGTCCCTTGAGGTCCCCAGCCACGCCTTCACCGTCAAGCCCAGGGGGAAGTTTCCGGAGCTCAAGATCCTGTCCGTCGAGGCGGCCCCAGCGCCTTTCTTTCTCAACGAACACCCGTTGACCCTGACGATCACGATCGCGCTGCCGAAGAGCGTTCCGGGTGACGCGCTGCTGGACGTGACGACGCTGATCACCTCGCCGTCGAGGACATCGTTCCGCCTGCTGACGAGCCGCCAGGCGGTCGCGGGCGACGCTGCGGCCGGGACCAACGGCGCGAAGAGCGTCCCGCTGCAGGTCCAAGTCATGCAGTCGTGGGACGGGACCGACCACACCAGGCGCCTCGTCGCCGATGGGCTGTACGACTACCAGGTGCAGGCCAAGCTGCTGGTGCCGGGGAAGAACGGCCCCCTGATGCGGGAAGCCTCGCTGAAGAAGAGGGGTAAGTTCGAAGTCAGGACGCGCTGAGCGAATTGACGCGGTGGGCGAGGCAGGCGGCTCCGTACCCGTTATCAATGTTGACGACCCCCACGCCGGCGGCGCAGGAATTGAGCATGGCGAGCAGCGCCGAGAGCCCGCCGAAGCTGGCCCCGTAACCGCGGCTCGTCGGCACGGCGATCACCGGCTGGCCGAACATGCCGCCCACGACGCTCGGCAGGGCCCCGTCCATGCCGGCAACCACGACCAGCACCTTCGCTGTCTCCAAGAGCTCGAAGCGGTCCAGCAACCGGTGCAGCCCTGCCACGCCGACGTCGTAGAGCGTCGTCACGCGGTCGCCCAGCGCCTGCGCCGTCACGCGCGCCTCCTCGGCCACCGCCACGTCCGCCGTTCCGGCCGTCATGATCACGACATGGCCCGCGCCCTGCAGTGCGCGGGTGCCCCAACCTTTCGGCGGCGCGAGCACGACGGTTCGCCCGAGCGGTTCGTAGCGGGCGCGGCGGTCCAACCGCAACAGGGCGCGCGCCACGGCCGGCTCGACCCGAGTGGCCAGCACCGGATGACGGTTGCGCAGCAGCCGGCGGGCGATCGCGACCGCCTGGCCGACCGTCTTCCCCTCACAGAAGATCGCCTCCGCCATCCCCTGCCGGAAGACGCGATGGTGGTCCACCGCGGCAAACCCGAGGTTCTCATACGGCAGCCTCTTCAGGCGCCGCGCTGCCTCCTCGGCGTTGAGGCGGCCGGCCTGCACCTGCGCCAGCAACCGCCGGATGCGCTCGGACGTCATGGTGGGTCGAACTCGGGGCGCGCGGCCCGCTCCATTAGATCGCTCACGGCCCGCTGGGGATCCTTGCCCTCGAAGAGCACCGCGCACACCTCCCGGACGATGGGCATCTCCACTAGGTGGCGTTCGGCGAGAGCCTTCGCCGCCTTGGCGGTCCCGACCCCCTCCGCCACAGTGCGCGTCCCCGCTAGGATATCGGCGAGCTTTTTCCCCTGTCCGAGCTGGATCCCCACCGACCGGTTCCGGCTGAGCCCTCCGGTGCAGGTGAGGACGAGGTCGCCGATCCCCGAGAGACCCGCGAAGGTGCGCGCATCGGCGCCCATCGCCGCGCCGAGGCGGACCATCTCGGTCAGGCCGCGTGTGATGAGCGCGGCGCGCGTGTTGAGCCCGAGCCCGAGTCCGTCCGCCACGCCCGCCGCCAGTGCGATCACGTTCTTCAACGCGCCGCCGAGCTGGACGCCAATCCGATCCTCGCTCAGGTAGACGCGAAACGTGGACGTCATCAACAAGCGCTGCAGGGCTTCCGCCTGCACGCCCGGCGGCCCGGCCAGCGCGACCGCCGTGGGGAGGTGCCGGCACACCTCCGCGGCGAAACTCGGGCCGGAGAGCGCGAACACCGGTCCGCGGCGCGCAGGGAGCGTCTCTTCGAGCAGCGCTGAGATGAACCGGAGCTTCTCCGGCTCGATCCCCTTGGTCGCGGTGACGACCGGAACCGCCGCGGGAAGATCGGGCGCCAGCGAAGCCGCCACCTTGGCGGCCGCGTGGGACGGCACCACAAAGACGACCAGCTTGACGCCATCAACCGCTTCCGCCAGCGAGGTGGTGGGTTCCAACGCGGCCGGCAGGGAGACCCCGGGCAGATACCACCTGTTCTCGTGATGGGCCACGATCCCGGACGCCACTTCGGGCTCGAACGCCCACAGCCGGACGCGCTCGCCCTTCCCGGCCAGGTGCCAGGCCAGGGCGGTTCCCCAGGCGCCCGCGCCGATCACCGCGATCGGCGCGCTCATTTCAGGATGTCCTGGAGCACCGCGAGCAGGTCGTCCTTCAGCTTGAACTCCTTGGACGTCTCGATCCGCTCCGGCACCAGCAGGTGCGCATGGAAGGACACGTGCCCGATGGGCAGGGACTCCTGCTGGTGGACCACGCCCTCGGCCGCGGCGTCCGCCTTCTCCGGCAGGATTAGCTCGATCTTCTCAACCTCCGGCACGATGGTCGAGCTGTCGAACCTCCCGTATGCCTTGACGATGTCCTGGATGATCGCCACGATGTCCTCGTTGTGCGACTGGC
This sequence comes from Nitrospirota bacterium, assembly GCA_005877505.1. Lineage (GTDB taxonomy): Bacteria > Nitrospirota > Nitrospiria > Nitrospirales > NS-4 > NS-12. Next base: position 9,466 of record VBOO01000002.1, on the reverse strand, counting down.
CCTTCACCGCGTTCGGCATGACCTTCACCACGGTCTCCCCCGCCGGCGTGAGCTTCCAGGCCGCCGGGTCCAGGAACTTCTTGGCACCGAGCGCCACGAAGTCGTCCTGCAGGTCCTTACTGTAGCCTCCGTAGGCATACCGGAAGAACCGGTAATGGAAGCCCTTGCACTGCCGGCCATACAGCATCTGCAATTCGGAGAGGAAGACGAGCTGCTGGAACTTGACATCCCCGTCAATGCCGTATGGCGCGGCGGTCTTGAGGAGGAACAATAACAGGAGGCGGTCAACGATAGTCTCGGCGGACGAACGCACGCCGGATTATGGCCACACCCCCGCAATCCTTGTCAACGGCGTAGGGGGCGGACCTGTGTGTCCGCCCATGTCCCGCGTGGCCACCCACAAGGCGGACGCACACATAGGTGCGCCCCTACTTGACGGCCACCAGAAGAATACGGTAATAATAATCGTTCTCAACTAGAAACGGCCGCCCATGAGACATGCAAAGGAGCTGGGGATACTGCGGGAGCACCTTTCCAAGCACGGGCTGAAGGTCACCAAGCAGCGGGAGGTCATCCTGGACGCCTTCCTCCGCAATGAGCACATCACGGCCGAGCAGCTCTACCGGATGCTGGGCCGCCACAAGCCGCACATCGGCCTGGCGACCATCTACAGGACCCTGAATCTGCTGTGCGAATCGGGCATCGCCCAGGAGCGGCACTTCGGCTCGCAGACCCATTACGACAACGTGGTTCACAAGCGCCACCACGATCACATGATCTGCACCCACTGCGGGGCGATCATCGAGTTCGAGAACTGTGACATCGAGCATCTGCAGGAGGAGGTCGCCCGCCGGCACGGGTTCACCATCACCACGCACAAGCTGGAGCTCTACGGCCTCTGCAGCAAGTGCAAAAATTGAAGGGCGTGTTGGAATGGTCGTGCTAGCCGGCGTTCTCTTCGCGTTCGTGGCGGGCCTGCTGCCCGTTCTGCCGGCCGACGCGGCCGACTCCCTGGTGATCTATTCGGGGCGTAAGGAGAAGGCAGTCAAGCCGGTCGTGGACGCGTTCACGAAGCAGACCGGCATCCAGGTGGATCTGAAAATCGGCAAAACCTCGGGCCTGGCCAACGAGATCCGCATGGAGAAGGCCCCCCCGCGCGGCGATCTCTTCATCTCCACTGAAAGCGGGATCGTGGAGATCCTGACCAAGGAGGGTCTGCTGGACCCGTACCAGTCGGCCGCGACCAAGGCCGTGACTGACGATTTCCGGAGCGCGGCGGGCACGTGGACCGGCATCTCCGGCCGGGCGCGGGTCATCCTCTATAACAAGACCCTGGTTCCTGAGAAGGACGTGCCCAAGTCGATCTTCGACCTGACCAACCCCAAATGGAAAGGGAAGCTCGCCATTGCCGGGACCCGCGAGCGAACGACCCTGGCGTGGGCCACCGCGCTCGTCGCACTCAAAGGGGAAGCGTTCACCCGCGACTACCTCAAGGGCCTGCACGCGAACGACCTCAAGATCCTGACGGACAACACCGAGGTCTGGCAGGGCGTGGGGCGCGGCGAGTTTGCGATCGGCCTGACCAACTCGCCCAACTACTACCTCGCGCGACAGAACAACCTGCCCGTGGGTGTGGTGTACCCGGACCAGGACTCGGGCGGGATCGGCACGCCGGTCAACCCCAACGCCGTTGCCGTGATCAAAGGCGCCGCCAATCCTGAGGCCGCCCGCAAGTTCATCGACTTCGTCCTGTCACCAGAAGGCCAGCGCATTCTCGTCACGCAGGACTATGAGTTCCCCCTGGCCGGTCACGTGGACTCGAGCGAGGTCCCCCCGCTCAAGTCCATCAAGCGGACCGCCGTCACCGCCCAGCGGCTCGCCGACCTGGAAGAGGCGACCCTCAAGCTGCTCACCTCGCTGAATCAGAACTGGTGAGATGACGCAGGCCGGCCCCCTCACCCTCACACCCTCGGCGCCGCTGGCCCCGGCGTCTGGCTCGCTTGCTCGGACCGGCACCTTCGTGCTGTTGGCCGGCGTGGGCTTGCTGGTTCTGCCCCCGCTGCTCTACCTGGTCGCCGTGGCCCTGAAGGCTGGCGAACTCGGCGCCGTCACGATCGGCTCGCTCGTCCGCCTGGCCGCCATGACCCTGTCGCTCGCGACGCTGGCGACGATCTGGGCGATGCTCCTGGCCCTGCCGCTCGCCTGGCTCGTCGTCCGCACCGACCTGCCTTTCCGGAATCTCTGTCGGTGGCTGGCGGTGATCCCGCTCGCGATCCCGTCCTACATCGGCGCCATGTCCTATATCGCGCTGCTGGGGCCCGTGGGCTCAGTGAACAACTGGCTGAGCGCTTTGACTGGGTCCCCACAGCAGTGGGTGAACATCTACGGCTTCTGGGGCGGGGTCTTCGTGCTGGGCCTCTTCACGTATCCGTACATCTTCCTGCTCGTCAGCGCGGCGCTGGAGGCGACCAATCCCTCCATGGAAGAGACCGCCCGCTCGCTGGGCGAAAGCCCCTGGGGCGTGTTCCGCCGCGTCACGCTGCCGATGCTCCGGCCAAGCATCCTGGCGGGCGGGCTCCTGGCCTTCCTCTACGCGCTGTCGGACTTTGGCTCGCCGTCGCTGCTCCGCGTGCAGGTGTTCACCACCGCCATCTACCATCAACTCAACACGCGGTTCGATCAGGCCGCCGCCGCCCTGCTGTCGTTCGTGCTCGTCCTCATCACCATCGCCATCCTGGTGGGGCAACAGATGCTCCTGCACCGTCGCTCGTACGTCACGATCACCGGCACGGCGCGGCTCGCGCGGCCGCTGCACCTCGGCCGGTGGCGCTGGCCCGCCGCCCTGCTTACGGGCGCGGTCCTGGGCCTGTCGGTGTTCATCCCGCTGGGCGTGCTGCTGGCGCAGACCGGCTCAGTCGGCCACTTCCTGGACGTCGTCCGCGAGCAAAACGACTACATCAAGAACAGTCTGTTGATGGCGGGCCTCGCCGCCACGCTCGCGGTGATCCTCGGACTCCTCATCGCGTTCACCGCCCGGCATACGCCGCCCTGGACCGGCGCGCTGCTGCCCGGCACCATCCAAATCGGCTATGCCATCCCGGGCACAGTCCTCGGCTTGAGTCTGATCCTCCTGTACAACACCTACGTCCCGTGGGTGTACGGCACGGTCGGGATCCTCGTGGTGGCCTATCTGATCCGCTTCCTGACCCAGGCGGTCCAGGGCGTGGACGCGGCGCTCGCTGGCATCAACCCGCATCTGGAAGAAGCGGCCCGCTCGCTCGCCGCCTCCCCGTGGCGCGTGCTGCGCCGCATCCTCGCGCCCCTGGTCCGCCCCACGCTGTTTGCGGTCTGGGCGCTCGTGTTCATCTCCGCCATGAAGGAGCTCGACGCCACGCTGCTGCTGCGGCCGGCCGGGTTCGACACGCTGCCGGTGCGGGTCTACATCCACACCGTGGAGGCGGAGTACGCGCGGGCGGCGGTCATGGCCCTGCTGCTCATCGCCTTCACGGCGCTCCCGTGGATGGTGGTCACGCGGCTGCGGGAGAAGAAACTCGTATGACGCTGATTGAGCTGTGCCAGATCTCGCTCACCTATACCAACGCCGCCACGCCGGCCCTGGTGGATCTCACCCTTGAGGTGGACGAAGGCGCCACCCTGTCGATCCTCGGCCCCAGCGGCTGCGGCAAGACCACGGTGCTCCGCGCCATTGCCGGCTTCGAGCGGCCCCAGGCCGGCGCGATCACGATCGCCGGCCGGCCGGTCTGCGACGCCGGCCATTGGGTGGTGCCGGAAGAGCGCGGCGTGGGCATGGTCTTTCAGGACTACGCGTTGTTCCCGCACCTCACCGTAACGGAAAACGTTGCCTTCGGGCTTCAGCGCCTCCCGCAAGAAGCTGCCGCACGCACCGTCGCCCAGACGCTGGACCTCGTCGGGCTTTCCGGCTTTGGGGACCGCTACCCCCACGAACTCTCAGGCGGCCAGCAGCAACGGGTGGCGCTCGCCCGCGCGCTCGCTCCCAAGCCCATCGTCCTGCTCCTGGACGAGCCGTTCAGCAACCTGGATCCGGACATGCGGGGCCAGATGCGGGAAGAGGTGGAGGAAATCCTCCGGCTCACCGGCACGACGGCCGTGCTGGTCACGCACGACCACGACGAAGCTTTCGCCATGGCCGACCGGGTCGCCGTTCTCAATCACGGCCGGCTGGAGCAGGTGGACGCGCCCGAGGCCATCTACCACACGCCCTCGACGCCCTTCGTCGCCAACTTCGTCGGCCAGGCCGATTTTCTCTTGGGCCGCGTGGACAACGGCAAGATCCACACCGAGGTGGGCGTCTTTGAAAATGTCAGGGGACATCCAGCCGGGGCGGCCGTCGAGATCATGATTCGGCCCGACGACGTCCACATCGTGCCGGCCTCGCCGGGCGGGGCGCGGATCGTGGGGCGTCAGTTCCGGGGCTCCGAGAACCTCTACACGATGATCCTGCCCTCCGGGCAGCATCTGCACAGTAGCGAAGCCTCCACAACGGTCTATCCGATCAGCACTTCGGTGGACCTCAAGATCGTGGCGACCCACATCGTCACGTTCCCGAAGAGTTAGTTTTTTTACTGAAAGTAATGAGAACGAATCGCAATTACATTATCAATTAGGAGGATCACCATGCGGCGATTAGTCATCCTCGGGGCCCTCACAGCCTGTCTTTTGGGCGGCGCCTCGTTCGAAGCCGTAGCCGACGAGAAGACCGAGAAGGCGCTCGAAGAACGGATCAGGAGGCTGGAAAGGTTGGTGGAGGAGCTCACGGAGCACGAGGCCAAAGAGGAGAAAGAATCCAAGGAAAAGGAGAAAAAAATCGGCGAGAAGCCGCTGAGTTTCGGCAGCACCGGCAGCGGCAAGCTTATCTACGCCAAGCCGTTCCTCTCCTCGCCCCGGACGACAGTCGGCGGCTACATGGACCTGCAGTACCGGTTGTTCAACAGCAGCAATTCCACTGGCGTCGGACAACCCGGCACCGGAGCAGGCAGTAGCAGTTTTGACCAGCAGCGGTTCGTGCCGTTCTTCTACTCGGACATCACCGACCGTCTCAAGGTTGCCGCTGAGCTGGAGATCGAACATGGAATCCGGTCCAAGTCAACCCAGGAAGATTCCGGAGGCATCGAGGTGAGTCTTGAGTTCGCGACCATCGACTACCTGATCGCAGAACCGCTCAATTTCCGAGCGGGCATCATCCTGTTGCCGGTCGGCAAGTTCAACCTGCTGCATGACTCTCCGCTCAACGACCTCTCGGACCGCCCGCTGGTCGCCACGGCCATCATTCCCTCCACCTTATCGGAAACCGGCGCCGGGTTTTACGGGACGTTTTACCCGACCCGCCTGTCGAAGCTGGATTACGAACTGTACGCGACGCAAGGCTTCAACGGTTACAAAAAAGACGAGACGCCGGTCATCACAGCCGGTGCAGGCCTCAGGGACGCGCGGCAACGCGTGTCGACGGAGGATGATGGGCTGGACAACAACAATGGCAAAGCTGTCGTCGGCCGTGTGGCCTTCAGTCCGATTTTGGGTATCGAGGTCGGCGGCTCCGGGTACTTCGGCACGTACGATCCGGCCAGCAAGCGGCCGCTCAGCATCTGGGCGGCCGATTGGACCTTCCAGCGGGGAGCCTTTGAGCTCATCGGCGAGGCTGCCTGGGTCTATGCCCGCGACAACGACCGCCTGATAAATGGAAATTTCGCGTGCGACAACCCTCCTACGTTCACCTGTGCTCCAGGTTTCCGGCTTCTGCCGCGGCGCATGGACGGCTATTACGTGCAAGGCAACTACCACTTCATGCCGCAATTCCTCCGGCGCTGGGCCCCGTCCTATTTCACGGAAGCGTCCACCTTCACGGCCGTCGCCCGATGGGATCAGATCAACACGAACAGCGAGTTCTCGGACACCAAACGGGAGCGCCTGACGCTGGGGCTGAATTTCCGCCCGGTCGAGGACACGGTCTTCAAGGTGGATTATCAATTCAACTTTGAGGACGGCAAGAACAACCGCATCAGAAACGACGGACTGGTCCTGTCCGTGGCCACCTACTTCTAAACCATGCTAAGATGCCGCGCCTTTGCGAGATGGTCGTGGCAACCCATACATTGCTTGCCGTGTTCATCTGTCTGCTGCTGGCCGGGTGCGCATCCCTGGAGGGAAAGCCGACCGCGACATCGCCGTGCGCCTTCGAGCAGGTGTGGGACACCTCCATCGCCGCGCTCGCAGGGGTGCGTCTGCAATCGGCCGACAAAACCACGGGGGTCCTGGAGACAGCTTGGGTGGAAGTCGACAGCTCGACGCGCGCGGGCGTCATGCAACGCGACGTCAACAAAGAACGAGTGCGGTACGTGGTGGAGGTGAAACGGAAAAGGACCGGGGCCGCGGCCACGGTGCTGCAGCTCCGCGAAGCCTGGTCGCCCATGGGTGCCCGCATGCGCCAGTGGCGCTCCGTCCCCGGCAACCCTCAGGAAGAAGAGGCGGTGGCCGCCGAGATCGCCCGGCGCCTCAAGGAAAAGGGATGCTGAGGCTCGTGGTGACCGCCGCATTGCCCATCTGGGTTGCCCTCGCTCCGATCGCCGACGCCTCCGAGCCGAGCCACCACATCTGGGATCCCGACCTGAAGCGCTATCTCACCGAGGAAGAGATCGGCAAGGTTGAGGTGTACCTCACCGAGGAGCAGGCCCTGAAGCTCCTGTTCCCCAAGTCCCAAAACATCAAGGCTGAGGAGCTCCGGCTCACGCCCGAGCAAAAGGCCCGGATCCAGGAGCGGATCGGCTGGAAGTTCCCCGAAGAGAGCTTCCACGCCTTCAAGGCGGAAACCAACGGCAAGATCGACGGCTACGCCGTCCTTCAAGAGACTATCGGCAAGCATCGGCCCATCACCTACCTTGTCGGCGTGACGCCGGACGGCAAGGTCTCCGACGTCGAGATCCTGGTATACCGGGAGAGCAAGGGCAGCGAGGTGCGGAAGAAACGGTTCAACTCGCAGTACGAAGGCAAGACCGTGCTGGACCCGATCCGCATCAACAAGGACATCATCAACATCACGGGCGCCACGATGTCGGTCCGGTCGGTGAGCGCAGGCGTGAAGCGCGCCCTCGTCCTGATCGACGAGTTCTACCTCACTCCCCACTGACGCCGCCGTGCGCCACTTCAACACCCGGTTCCGGCTCCTCGACACCGACCGCAACATCCGCCTGCTCTACACGCTGTTCATCGCGACAATCTTCGCCGGGTTTCTGTTCACCATCTACTGGGCGCACAGCATGACCGGTCTCTCCTATACCGGCATCGCGCAGCATTACCTCGGCTCGGATGAGACCTTCGGGCAGCCCAAGTCCTTCCAGGAACTGGCCGAGACGACCCACTTCCATTTCTTCACGATGCCGGTCGTCTTCCTGATCCTCTGCCACGTGTTCTATCTGACGCTGGCCAGCCAGTCATTAAAAGTAAGCATGACCGTGCTGGCCTTCGCGGGCGTCGCCCTCGACCTGGTGTCGCCGTGGCTCATCCTCTACGTGAGTCCCCACTTCGCGCTGGCCATGCTGTTGGGCGACGTGCTGATGGTGGGTTCGTTCCTGGTGATGGCGGGCGTGCCGCTGTATGAGATGTGGATCCTGAAAAAGCGGCTCATGGCCGCCGAGCGGCCGCACGAATAACATTGGCCCCACACTGGGTGTTCAACCAATGGCCCGCATCGCGACAGCGGTCTTCAAGAGCATTTTGGATTTTGAACTCTAGTGATGGAGCCGATCCACACGATCCGGCTGAAGCCAGGTGAGCAGGACCGGCTGCTGGCCGGGCATCCCTGGATCTACCAGAACGAACTGGAGGGCTGGTCCCAGGACGCGGCGCCCGGCGACCTCGTTGACCTCCACGATAGCCAAGGCCGATTCCTGGGACGCGGCTATCTCAACCCGCGCACCACCATCGCCGTCCGCGTGCTGGCGCGAGACCGCGTGCCCGTCGATCAGGAGTTTTTCCTCGCCCGCATCCGTCGGGCTACGGCCTTGCGGGAAAGGTTGCTAGGGGGTAGGGTCGCCTACCGGGTCGTTCACGGAGAAGCAGACGGCCTGCCCGGACTCGTCGTGGACCGCTACGGCGATGCGGTGGCGATCCAACTCCTCACCGCCGGCATGGACCGCCGCCGCGATCTCATCCTCACGGCCGTCGAAGAGGTCCTGCGACCCCGAACGATCGTGGCCCGAAACGATTCGACGATGCGCGAGCGGGAAGGCCTTCCCCGGGAACGGACCGTCCTCGTCGGGCAGATTCCGCCCGATCCCGTCGTGACGATCCACGGTTTGGAGGTGGCAGTTGATCTCTTAGAGGGGCAAAAAACTGGCCTCTTCCTCGACCAAATTGACAACTATCCCCTGATCGAACGGATGGCCGGCGGGGCGGACGTGCTGGACTGCTTCTGCTACGTGGGGCTGTGGGGGCTCCATGCCGTCCGGTACGGGGCAACCCGCATCACCGGGATCGATCAGTCGCCGGCTGCGATCAAGCAGGCGACCGCCCTCGCCGAACGGACTGGTCTGGCGGATCGCTGCGCCTTCCGCGTCGGCAACGTTTTCGATGAGCTGAGAGAGCGCGACAGACGGCGCGAAGCCTTCGACCTGGTCATCCTCGATCCTCCCGCGTTCGTGAAGGCGCGCACCCGGTTACCGGAAGCCCTGGCCGGCTACAAGGAGATCAACCTCCGGGCGATGCGGCTGCTCCGCCCCGGCGGGTTCCTGGTCACCTGCTCCTGCTCGTATCACCTGCCCGTCGAGCAGTTTCGCCGCATGCTCTGGGACGCCGCCAGGGATGTCCGGCGGACAGCCAAGCTGGTGGCGCAGGGGGCTCAAGGCTCCGACCACCCGGTCCTGCTCGGGCTGGCCGAAAGCGAGTACCTCAAGTGTTGCGTGTTGCAGATCCTCTAGCGGAGCCCGCGATTGACTGCGCGGAAACGCTGTGCTACCGTTCATGCCTTGCTGCGGATTCGGAGTGGGCGATTAGCTCAGTGGGAGAGCGCTTGCTTCACACGCAAGAGGCCACAGGTTCAAAACCTGTATCGCCCACCACACCGAGCTTGCTGAGCCCAGTGCTTCGATCAAATGTACTGGGATATGCAATACCTCCAGTAAACTCATGAACGAACCCGCCCCTTTCGATCAAATAGGGGCGGATATGCAATACCACCAGTGATCCCTCCAATACCACCAGTGCAAAGTTTGGCGAATCCGGTGCTTCTCAAGATATCCAGCACCTTCAGTGACTTCCGGCCAAAATTTTTTCATGGACAGTCAGTCTGTCTTTTGGTACACTCCTTGCCAGTGATGACCCTTTCATGGAAGGGAGGCTGGGCATGTTTCTCACACGCAGCTTGATGGCGATTCTCCTGTTCATTTCATTGGGCTTGTCTGCCTGCGCCGCCTTTGATATCTATCCCATACCC
>VBOO01000306.1 GCA_005877505.1 Nitrospirota bacterium | reverse complement strand
CCCGCGTCTTGCGGCCGCAACTTCGATGAACTGCTGCGAGTGGTGGACTCCTTGCAACTCACCGCCAAATACAAGGTGGCGACGCCGGTCAACTGGAAGGACGGGCAGGAGTGCATCATCGTCCCCGCGGTGAGCGATGATGATGCCAAGAAGCTTTTCCCGAAGGGCTATCGGGCCGTCAAACCTTACCTGCGCTACACGCCGCAGCCGAACAAGTAACCCGCGTTTTCCCAAGGGGACGGAGCGGGCTCCGTCCCCTTGGCTGTTCTTCGTGCGCGCCCCCTCTTCACGAAGACATCTTCATAGAAGAGCGTTCCCTCATCACTTGGTGCAGCCTTCCAGACTCATTTCTCTCCAATTCGGCCTCTTTGGGCAATCGCCGGTTTCCGTGCGACGGGTGTCAACTGAGGGAGAAGACACAACGCCTTCAGCAAGGGAGGTGCGCGATGAAGTTCAGCACACTGGCTCCGATCGGGATCGCGGTATTGATGGTCTTCACATGGCTGGTCGCCATGGTGGCGACATTCTTCGGCAGGCCATCGGAGGATGACTATGATTACGAGGAGGAACACGTTTCGGCTCCTCCGCAGCCCGAGAGCAGCCGGAAAGCCTCCTAGTCATGGGGTGACTTCGCCCCCGTGAACTTGCGGTAGAGAATCGGCGTGAGCGCCAGCAGGCCGAGGAGCGTGAACGCCAGGAGGACCGGGGGCGAGGCGATCTCCCGCAGGGAGTTGATCATCCCGAGTTGCCGGCCGGCGTACGCATACACGAAGCTGCCCGGCAGGATGCCGATCGCGGTCGCGGCGATGTAGGTGCCGACACTGATCCGGGTGAGTCCGGAGACGAGGTTCACCAGAAAGAACGGAAAGGCCGGGATCAGCCGCAACGTCATCAGATAGCTGAAGGAATTCCGCGCGAAACCCTGTTGGATCGGTTCCAGCCGGTCCCCGAACTTTCGCTCCACCCAATCCCGCAACAGGTAGCGTGCTGCCAGGAAGGCCAGTGTCGCCCCCGCTGTCGCTCCCACGTTGACATAGAGCGTGCCGACGACGCTCCCGAACAGGAAGCCGCCGACGAGGGTCAGCGCCGCGGCGCCCGGCAGCGAGAAGGCCGTCTGCACGCAATAGACCCCGACGAACAGAAGGACTGCGGTCACGTAGTGATCTTCGGTGTATGCAAGCAGACGGTCGCGGTTGCCTTTGAGGTTCTCCAGACTCAGGTAGTGCGCCAGGTCGAAATAGAAGAAGGCCCCGATCGCGATCGCGAAGCCCGCGGCGAGGATGATCTTCCCGGTCGGCGAGGGAGCGGGTGGGGCATCTGCCGGGGTGAGCGCGCGGGGATCGGGCATCGTCGTGGGATTATACCGCCTCCTCAATCTCTTGTCCCAAGGAACTCCTTAAGGTAGGCTTGCTGGGTCAGAGGAGGCGTGCGTGGACGAGGCGCAGTGGATCGACCGCTACCTGACCGGACTGCTCTCAGAGCGGGGGCTTTCCGCGAACACGGTCGAGGGGTATCGGCGCGATCTCGCCAAGCTCCAGGCCTTCCTCCGGGCACAGGGGCATGGAACCCCTGCGGCACTGTCCCGCGCGGATGTCCCGCGGCTGCTGGAGTTCTTTCGCAGTCAGGGCCTCGCCGCGCCCTCGGTCGCGCGGTGTCTGGCTGCGTGCCGTGGCTTCTACCGGTTTCTCCTGCGTGAGGGCTATCTCCACCAGGATCTATTCCTGGACGTCACCGTGCCCAAAGGGGCTCGGCGGCTTCCCAAGGCGTTGAGCGTCGCCGAGGTTCAGCGCTTGCTGG
>VBOO01000072.1 GCA_005877505.1 Nitrospirota bacterium | reverse complement strand
CCAGCAGAATCACATATTTCATGCGAACCAGGTGCGCCCTCCCCTGCCCGACGGTTAGTAGCCCAAGACCCTCACGACATCTTCCACGTTGGCCTGAATGGTAGCGGGCTTCTGCGACACTGAAATCGCGATGTCCACGTCCTTGAGCCCGTGCCCGGTCAGCGTGCACACGGCCGACTCGCCACCCTTGAACAGCCCCGCCTTCTGCATCTTGATCACGCCTGCCACCGAGGCCGCGGAGGCTGGCTCGCAAAAGATGCCTTCCAGCGCCGCGACCATGCGGTAGGCCTCCACGATCTCGTCGTCCGTCACCAGATCAATCTTCCCGTTCGACTCTTGCATCGCGCGCACCGCCGGGACCCAACTGGCCGGATTGCCGATGCGGATGGCTGTGGCGATCGTCTTGGGCTTCTCCACAACATGTCCCAGCACAATGGGTGCGGCTCCCGCGGCCTGAAATCCCATCATCCGCGGCAGCCGGGTGCACTTGCCGTTGTGAAAATACTCCTGGTATCCCTTCCAATAGGCCGTGATGTTGCCAGCATTCCCGACGGGGAGAAAATGGTAGGCCGGCGCGTCGCCCAGTTGGTCGCACACCTCGAACGCCGCCGTCTTCTGCCCCTCCAACCGGTACGGGTTGACTGAGTTCACGAGGATGATCCCATACTTGGCCGAGATCTCCTTCACGATCGTCAGGGCCTGATCGAAGTTCCCTTCGACCTGCAGGACCGTCGCCCGGTGCATCATCGCCTGGGCGAGCTTGCCCAGCGCGATCTTCCCTTCGGGGATCAGCACGAAGACCTGCAGCCCGGCCCGCCCTCCGTAGGCGGCCGCTGCCGCCGAGGTATTGCCGGTGGAGGCGCAGATCACCGCCCGTGCGTCCTCCTCCACCGCTTTGGAGATGGCCAGGGTCATGCCCCGGTCCTTGAAGGAGCCGGTCGGGTTGGCGCCTTCGAATTTGAGATAGAGGTCGAGTCGGGGCGCGATCGCTTCGGCGAGGCGCGACGCCCGCACCAGCGGCGTGTTACCTTCTCCCAGCGTCACCACCGGGGTGGACGCGGACACCGGCAGGTAGGCTCGATACTCCTCGATCACTCCACGCCAGGCACCCATGTCACCGGTCCTCCCCTTCGATCCGGATCAACGTGGTCGGAGCGGACACAAACGGCAACGCGGCGATCTCGCGCAGCGCCGCTTGCACGTTGCGCTCGACGGCCGTGTGGGTCGTGAGCACCACGGGCACGGTCTGCCCCTCCTTGCGCCCGCGCTGCAGGACGGAGGAAATGCTGATGTCGTGCTTGCCCAAGGCGCCGGACAGTTGCGAGAGAACCCCGGGCCTGTCCAGCACCATGAACCGCAAGTAGTAGAGGCTGCTGATCTCCGCAATCGGGCGGATGCGCAGCGGACGCCGCTGGTCTGGTTGGAAGGCGCACGGCGGCACGCGCCGCACCGTCCCCTTGAGAATGTTGCGGGCGATGTCGATGACGTCACTGACCACGGCGCTGGCGGTCGGGAAGCTTCCCGCCCCCCTGCCGTAGAGCATGATGTCTCCCACGGCGTCTGCCGTCACCTGGACCGCGTTGTAGACCCCGTCGACGCGCGCGATCGGCGCATCCGACACGATCATGGTGGGGTGGACTCTGGCTTCCAGTTCGGCGGGGGCCCGTGCGCCCATGTCCCCTTCATGAAGCTTCGCGATCGCCAGCAGCTTGATCGTGTAGCCGAACTCGGTCGCGTAGGCGATGTCCATCGGCGCGATGCTCGTGATGCCTTCGACGTACACGTCCTTGAAATTCACCGGCGTCCCAAAGGCGAGGTTCATCAGGATCGCCAGTTTGTGGGCGGCGTCGACGCCTTGGACATCGACCGTCGGATCGGCTTCCGCATAGCCCGCCTTCTGCGCCTCCTTCAGGACCTCATCGAACGGGCGACCGTCTTTGGTCATCCTGGTCAGGATGTAGTTCGACGTGCCGTTGACGATCCCGTAGATGGACAGCAACCGGTTGGCCGCCAGCCCTTCCGTCAGGGCGCGCAGGATGGGAACGCCGCCGCAGACGCTCGCTTCAAAGCCGATATCCACGCCGGCCCGGGTCGCTGCTTCAAAGAGCTCTTCGCCATGGACCGCCAGCAGCGCCTTGTTGGCGGTGACAACATGCTTGCCGTGGGCCATCGCCTCGAGCAGGAACCGCTTGGCCGGATCGTACCCGCCGATCAGCTCAATGACGATGTCGATCGCGGGATCGTCGATGACCTCGCGGGCGTCCGCGGTGAGGGTCCCGGACGGCAGCGTGATGCCGCGGTCGCTTGTGAGGTCGAGGTCTGCGACCTTCACCAACGCGAGCGGCACGCCGAGCCGCCGCCGGATCACACCTGCATTGGTCGTGAGGACCTTGGCGACCCCGGTCCCGACGGTGCCGAGCCCGATCAACCCGACTGCGATGCGGTCTGTCACGGAGTCGGCCCTATTCTTCCCCGCCTGAGAGTTTGAGCGCCTTCTTGATGCCGCGAATCGCCTGTCTCGTGCGGTGCTCATTCTCGACGAGACCGAAGCGGACGTACTCATCGCCGTACTCGCCAAATCCGATGCCCGGCGACACCGCGACTTTGGCCTCGTGCAGGAGCAGCTTGGAGAATTCCAGCGAGCCCGTGGCGCGGTACGGGTCTGGAATGCGGGCCCAGACGAACATGGTGGCCAGGGGCTTTTCGACCTTCCATCCGATGCGGTTCAACCCATCCACGAGGACATCGCGACGCTCTTGATAGAGCCTCACGGTTTCCTTGACGCAGTCCTGGGGGCCGTTCAGCGCGATGATCGCGGCGATCTGGATCGGTTGGAAGATGCCGTAGTCGAGGTAGCTCTTGATCTTCTGGAGGGCCCCGATCATCTTGGGATTGCCCACGCAGAACCCCACCCGCCAGCCCGGCATGTTGTAGCTCTTAGAGAGGGTGAAGAACTCCACGCCCACGTCCTTGGCGCCGGGGGCTTGGAGAAAGCTCGGGGCCTTGTACCCATCGAAGACGATGTCCGCATACGCCAGGTCGTGCACCACGGAGACGTTGTTTTCCTTCGCGAAGGCCACGACCTTCTTGAAGAACGACAGGTCCACGACGGCCGTGGTCGGATTGTGCGGGAAGTTGAGGATCAGCATCTTCGGACGGGGCAGCGTGCGGCGATAGGCCTGCATCAGGTCCTCGAAAAAATCGCTGTCCTGGCGCAGCGGGATCCCCCGCACCTCACCACCAGCGATGATGACGCTATAGGGATGGATCGGGTAGGTGGGCGTGGGGGTCAAGACCACGTCACCCGGCGACACCATCGCCAGCGCCAGGTGGGCCAACCCTTCCTTGGACCCGATGGTGACGATCGCCTCCGTCTCGGGGTCGAAATCCACACCGTAGTTGCGCTGGTACCGAGCGGTGATCGCATGGCGGAGCTTGGTGATGCCGCGCGAGGCGGAATAGCGGTGGTTGCGGGGGTTCTTGGCGGCTTCGATGAGCTTCTCTACGATATGCGGGGGCGTCGGCCCATCCGGGTTGCCCATCCCGAAGTCAATGATATCTTCCCCGCGCCGGCGTGCCTCAAGCTTGAGGGCCTGCACCTCGGTGAACACATAGGGCGGTAAGCGATTGATTCTAAAGAAGCCTTCGTCCAACCTTCGACTCCTCGGTTTCCCTCGTCGCAGGAATAACTGACCAGTCGAGAGGAAGATGAATTCTAAGTGAGATGGCCGATTTTGTCAAATAATCTAAAGTGTTCGGCGGGTCTGCCGATAATCTACTTACAGCGAATATCCTCGTCCGCTTCCCAGAGAAGCTCATCGGCGGTCGCCGGAGGATCCTGGCTGCTGGACACCCCGACAGCACACTGGACCATGACCGGAAGCCCGCGCTGCACGGCCAGCTCGGCCAGCTTGTCATGCACACGGTTCACGACGACCTCGGTATTGGCCGGACCGGCATCCACCAGAAGCGCGGCGAATTCGTCTCCCCCGTAGCGGGCGGCCAGATCGGTGGAGCGGATCGCACGCCTGAGGGCCTCAGCCACCGCGCGTAAGACTTCGTCGCCCACCATGTAGCCGAAACGATCGTTAATCTCATTGAGGTGCACGACATCCAGCAGCAGCAGGATCACGCCGCTCTGCCGGCGACGTGGACCGGCCGCGAGGCGCTGGTATTGGTCATGGAAGGCCCGCCTCCCTGGCAGCCCGGTCAGCGGGTCGGGCGCATAGCGCGCGAGCAGACGGTCGGCGTTGGTCAGCCTCCAGGCCAGGATGCGCAATAACCCGATCGCCAGATCCGGCGAACGCTGGAGCACGTGCATGAAGTCGTCGGGAGCGAGCACCAGACACCGGGTGTGCTCGACGGCAATGACTGTCGCCGTGCGCGGCTGGTCGGTCAGCATGGACAACTCCCCGAACACCTCCCCATACCCGATCTCGGCAAGCACCTGCCCCACGAGCGGACTTTCGAACGTCGACTGAACTACACGCACCAGACCGGACACCACGACGAACACATACTGGGCCGACTCTCCCTGCCGAATCACCACGTGGCCCGCCGTAAAGACTTGCTCGGATGCCCGCGACACGAGGCGCAACACTCCTTCTCGGTCCAGCGACCGAAACAGGGGCATCGTCGCCAACGTATCGGCGTACCCGGCGGCGGTGCCACCGTCAGCCCGCGCCGCGTCGGCGCCCGGCGCGGTCGCGGGAGGCGCCGGCTTGGGAATGCCAGGGCTGATCGTCTCATCCGCGCCATCCTTGCCGGGCCGCAGCGCGCGGGTCAGCCAGGCCAGCACCCTCGTGCGCAGCATGGGCGTGCTGAAGGGTTTTGCTAGGCAATCGGTGTCGGGTGCGCTGCTGACCCCGAAGTCGCTCTGTAAGGTCGCCTCGTTCGCGAGCAGGATGATCGGCAAGTCCGGCCGGTCCAGGCGCGCGCGCAGCGGCTGCACCAACTCCACCCCCAGACCATCTGAGAGACGGCCGTCGATGATGGCCAGGTCGGGAGCGACGTCCGGTGCGCACTCCAGTGCGGTCCGTTTGTCGGATGTGGGCAGAAAAACCAGGTTGTCCGCGGCCAGCAGGTGACCGATGACGGCGATCTCGGCTTCGGAGGAGCTGACCACGAGCACGCGCTTGCCGGCGACCGGAGGCCTTCGGATCGCCGTCACGTTACCCAACGCCACGGACGGCTCACTGCCGCGCACGTGCAGCTCGAGCGCTTCCGCGGCGGCGAAGACCTCCAGCGCGCGGCCGCTCGCGGCCGCGCGCTCCCGCGCGATCGCTTCCAGACGAGCCACGGTCGCGTCGTCGTGCGCGGGGTCGTGATGGAACAGCGCCAGGCGGCTGCTTCCCGCGGCCAACGCCACGTCGGTCGCGTACTCCACCGTGCTGTGTCCCCAACCGATCTTGCCGGCGTACTCCTCATCGCTGTACTGGGCGTCATGGATGACGAGGTCCGCTCCCTCCAGGAACGTCACATGGCGCTGATCGCCGGGATGGTGGAACCCTTTGGCTGTCGGCTTCCAGTACGGCTCATGGTCCGTGACGTAGGCCAGCGTCGTCTCGTGGCTGGAGATGCGGAAGGCCAGCGTCGGCGCGGTGTGATTCAGGTGCTGCGTCTGCACAAGCGCCTCACCGATGCGAAAAAACCCTTCATCCAATTCCGTGAAATGGATGCGGCTCCGGAGATCGTGCAGCCTCACGGGGAAGTAGGAGTACTGCATCTGCCCGGCCATGGCGTCCTCCATGCGGCGATGGAAGCCTGAGTGAGCGTAGATGTTCAGCTCGGTGTTGGGGTGGAAGGCTGGGCCGAAGAACGGGAAGCCCTGGATATGGTCCCAATGGGTATGCCCGATGAAGAGGTGCACGCGGAGGGGCTGGGGCGCGGACCGCAGGAGGTGATCACCCAGCCCCCGGGCGCCCGTCCCGCAGTCCAGAACGATGATCGTACCGTCATCGGTCCGGACTTCCACGCACGCGGTGTTCCCGCCATACTTGGCGGTCCGCCCGCCCGGCACGGGAATGGACCCGCGGGTTCCCCAGAAGCGTACGAACAAGGCCCCTCCTCCTTTCGAGGGGTGCTCAGGTGGGTGCCGGAGCTTGAGAAAGCATCGCATCGTATTGCAACTCCCAACAGCGAATCAATAGAAAAATCGGCGAGTGGAATCTGGCCGCCGTGCCCTCGCTCGGGGCACCCGTTGCTCTTCGGAATGCAACGGGTCGATGGAGAGGGTCAGGGTGAGGGGGACGTAAGGGGACCGGCTCGCCTTCCGAGGCGTGCCCGTCCCCGTCTTCTATGTGTTATGAGTGGGGCGGGAGGAAGCGAAGGGAGGAAGGAGAGAGGATCAGCGTCTCGGCGGCACCCCAGAGGTAAGCGGCAGCGACTCGGCCTCCAACTTCGAAAGGTCGACGACCTTACTCGCGTGATCGATATCGATGCCGACTACGTGCCCCTCGGCGTCAAAGTCCAGGACCACCCCAGGCGCGACTTCGTCGGAGTCCGCGCTAACCTTGTCTGACAGCTCGATATAGAGGGAATCGGTGTCCTGGTAGTAATGAAATCTCATCAGCCTATCTCCTTGAACCGACGGTCCGGGAACGCATTATGCACTGTTGCACCGTCTTGCAGCGTCACCACGCGTAGATATTGCCCGATTTCAGGGATGAAAATCCAGTGCCGGATACGGCCATCTCGCTGGACCTCACGGCGGATTGGCTGGGCTAGTGCCCTCTCGCACCACTCGCGACGGATATAGGGCCGTCTGCGCAAAACTTGTTGTTCGAAGTAGGGAGTCGTCTTCATCCATTTGTTGGACAACGGCAAGTGGGATTCGTCTAACACGCCTCAAACAACTCTCGCCCCAAGCGGGAGAGGGAACTGGTGTGGCTAACGCCATGGGGGCGAGGGGAAGAAAAGCTGTGCTATGATCGTGAGATTCGGTCTTCATCCTCGGCGACTTTGGACTTTCCTATGGCCGACCAGTCCGAGCTGCTCATCACCGGCGCGCGCCAGAACAACCTGAAGAACGTCTCCCTACGGATCCCACACGATCAGGTCACGGTCATCACCGGGGTGTCCGGCTCCGGGAAATCCTCGCTGGCCTTCGACACGATCTTCGCCGAAGGCCAGTGGCGCTACATCGAGTCCCTGTCCACGTACGCAAGAATGTTCCTGGAAAAACTCGACCGCCCCGACGTGGACCGGCTCGAGCACATCCGGCCGGCCATCGCAATCGAGCAGAAAAACCCAGTCCGCACCGCGCGCTCCACGGTCGGGACGACCACCGAGATCGCCGATCTGCTCCGGCTCCTGTTTGCGAAAATCGGCCACCCGGTCTGCCCCGCCTGCGGCACCGAAGCGCGGTCCTACCAGCCGGGGGACGTGGCCGAGGTCCTGCTCAAGGAGCACGGCCAGTCTCGCGCCCTCGTGCTGTTCCCCGTCGACGTCAAAGCCGACCAGGATCTCGCCGCACTCGCCCGGGATCTGGTGCGCCGGGGCTTCTTCAGGCTCCGAGTTCGTGACGAGGTTGAGGACGTGACGGCGGAGACCGCATCGGATATCGCAACCCGGCTCAAAGGCTGCCGCGAGCTAGAGGTCGTCTTGGATCGTCTCGTGCTCCGCGAGGACGACCGCGCGCGCCTCGTGGACACGCTAGAGACGGCCTTCCGCGAAAGCGGCGGACGCTGCATCGCGGAGATCGTCGGCGCGGGACGCCATCGGTTTTCCCAGGCCTATAGCTGCCAGTCCTGCGGGCGGATCTTCGAGACGCCGAAACCCGCGCTCTTCTCCTTCAACCACCCGCTCGGGGCCTGCCCCGCCTGCAAGGGCTTCGGCAATATCCTGCTCTACGACGAGGACCTCATCGTCCCCGACCGGACCAAGAGCCTGGCGGGCGGCGCCATCGAGCCGTGGACCAAGCCCTCGGCCGACTGGTGGCAGAAGCAGATGCTGCTGGCCTTCAAGCGACGCGGGATCGACATCTCGAAACCCTACAACAAGCTCACTCAAACCGAACGGAAACTCCTCTGGGAAGGAGACGGCACGGGAAAAGGGGGCGTCTCGGCGCCCCCGGGGCGGGCGGGTGCAAAAGTCGAGGGCATCAACGACTTCTTCGAGTATCTCGAGGGCAAGCGCTACAAGTTGCATGTCCGCGTGATGCTCAGCCGCTACCGCAGTCCGGTCTCCTGTGACGCCTGCAAGGGGACCCGCCTGCGCCCCGAGGCGCTGGCCGTGCGGGTCGGGGGCCGGACCATCGCCGAGGTCGCGGCCCTGACCATCGCTACCGCAGCCGAGTGGACGCGGGCGCTGCCCCTGTCCGCATTCGAGCGGGAGGTCGCCAAGGACATCCTCGCCATGCTGACGGCCAAGCTGGGCTTCCTGCTGCGCGTCGGTCTCGGCTACCTCACCCTCTCACGGCAGACCCGGACGCTGTCGGGCGGGGAAGCCCAGCGGATCAGTTTGGCGACCCAGCTCGGCGCGCAGTTGACCGGCACCCTCTACGTCCTGGACGAGCCGACCATCGGCCTGCACGCGCGCGACACCGCCACCCTCGCCGGCATCCTGGCGGACCTCGCCAAGGCCGGGAACACCGTCATCATAGTCGAGCACGATCACACCATGATCGAATCCGCCCACTTCGTCGTGGAAATGGGGCCCGCGGCCGGGGAACGGGGCGGAGAAGTGGTGTGCGCCGCCCGGTACCCGGAGTTCCTGGCGCATCCGACCGCGCTGACCGCCCGCTATCTCAGCGGTCAGGAGACGATTCCGGTGCCGCGCCGGCGCCGCAAGGGCACGGGGCGCGCGCTCGTGCTGGTCGGGGCGACGGAGCACAATCTCAAGAACCTCACCGTGAAGATCCCGCTGGGCACGTTCACCTGCGTGACCGGCGTCTCGGGCTCGGGAAAAAGCACGCTGGTCGAGGAGACCATCTACCGGGCCCTCGCCCGCGCCTTTCGCGTGGAGAACCTGCCCATGGGGCGGTTCGAGGCGATCGGCGGGGTCGAGCATCTACACGGGGTGCGCCTGATTGACCAGGAACCGATTGGCCGGACGCCGCGCTCGAACCCGGCGACCTACATCAAGGTCTTCGACGACATCCGGCGCTTCTTTGCGGCCCTCCCGGAAGCCCGAAGGACCGGTCTGCTGCCGGGCGACTTCTC
>VBOO01000305.1 GCA_005877505.1 Nitrospirota bacterium | reverse complement strand
GGGTCAAGGTACCCGCATGCGATCCAAGCTGGCCAAGGTGCTCCATCCGGTGTGCGGGCGGCCGATGGTGCTCTACGCAGTGGACCTGGCGGAGATGCTCGCCAGGGGCCACATCGCAGTCGTCGTGGGATATCAGGCCGAGCGCGTGAAGGACCTCCTGGCCGACCGCAAGGTGACGCTGGTGGAGCAGGTGCGCCGGCTCGGGACCGGCCATGCCGTTGTGCAGGCCCAGGCGGCGTTTCAGGGCCGCGGCGGGAACGAGTGGAGCGGCCGGCGGTTCGTGATCCTGAGCGGAGACACCCCCCTGTTGACAGAGACGACGGTCCGGGCGCTGCTGGCGACGCACGAGCGCGAGCGGGCGACGGTGACCTTGCTGACGGCGCACCTGGAACAGCCAGCCGGCTACGGGCGGATCGTGCGGGGGCGCGACGGATCGGTCTGGCGGATCATCGAAGACAAGGACGCCACGCCGGCCGAGCGGCGGTTGACCGAAGTCAACGCAGGCACGTACGTGGTCGAAGGCGAGTTCCTGTTCCCGGCGCTGGCCGGGCTCAAGTCCTCCAACGCGCAGAAGGAATACTACCTCACCGACATCGTCGAGGCGGCGATCCGGCAGGGGAGGAAAGTCGCGGCGTTCATCGCCCGGGATTCGATCGAGGCGCTCGGCGTCAACACGCGGGCAGAGCTGGCCGAGGCCGAGCGGATCCTGCGCGACCGCGTGCGGCGGAAGCTGATGGAGGACGGGACGACGTTCCTGGAGCCGGAGACGTGCTTCGTGGACCCGGAGGTCCGGATCGGTCGCGACACCGTCATTCACCCGCACACCACGCTGGAGGGCCGGACGGTCATCGGCGAAGACTGCGTGATCCGCTCGCACAGCCGGCTCGTCGAGAGCGTGCTCGGAGACGGTGTCACGGTGCTGGACAGCTGCGTGATCGAAGGGAGCCGGCTGGAAGCGGAGTGCACGGTCGGCCCGTTCGCGCACTTGCGGCCTGGGACGGTCATCAAGCGCGGGGCGAAGGTGGGGAATTTCGTGGAACTGAAGAAGACGGAGCTGGGCCCGGGCGCCAAGGCCAACCACCTGAGCTACCTCGGCGACGCGCAGATCGGCAGCCGCGTGAATGTCGGAGCGGGCACCATCACGTGCAACTATGACGGGCACAACAAGCACCGGACGGTGATCGGGGAAGACGCCTTCGTTGGCAGCGACGTGTCCCTGGTGGCGCCTGTCACGGTCGGGCGCGGGGCCGTGATCGGGGCGGGCTCGGTCGTGACGGAGGATGTGCCGGCGGACGCGCTGGCGCTCGGGCGGGCCCGACAGGTGGTCAAGCCGGGCTGGGCCAAGGCGCGGAGGGAGAAGGCCGGGAAGGACAAGCGCTGAGGACGCGGCCATGTGCGGCATCATCGGATACATTGGGAGCCGGGAAGCCGTGCCCCTGCTGCTTGACGGGCTGAAGCGGCTCGAATATCGAGGGTACGATTCGGCCGGCCTGGCCGTGCTGTGTAACGGAAAGATCGACGTCCGCCGCAGTGTGGGCAGCAAACTGACCAACCTCGAGAAGACCGTGAACGGCGCAGGGCTGCATGGGACCGTCGGGATCGGCCACACCCGCTGGGCGACGCACGGCAAGCCGTCGGAGCAGAACGCCCATCCGCACCGGTCGGGCCCGCTGGTGCTGGTCCATAACGGCATTGTCGAGAACTACGCGGCGTTGAAGGCGCACTTGCAGCAGGAAGGCTGCCGGTTCGAGTCCGAGACCGACACCGAAGTGATGGCTCACTTGATCGCTCGCAATCTGAAAGACAACCGTAGCCTGGAGGGGGCGGTGCGCGCGGCGATCAAGGAGATCCGCGGCAGCTATGCGATCGCCGTCCTGTGCGAAGGGGAGCCGCAGACCATCATCGCCGCGCGCTCGGGCTGCCCGCTCGTGGTGGGCATGAGTGAGCACGGGGCGTTCGCCGCGTCGGACGTGACGGCGATCCTCGCCCACACGCGCGACGTGGTCTTTCTGGAGAACGACGAACTGGCGGTCCTCTCGACCAACGGCCTGGTGGTCAAGGACGCGAAGGGCAAGCCGGTGACGCGCGCGGCGACCCGGATCGCGTGGGACGCGGCCGCGGCGGAAAAAGGCGGCTACCCGCACTTCATGCTGAAGGAGATCCACGAGCAGCCGCAAGTGATCCTGGACACGATGCGGGGCCGCTACACCTACGAGCGCGGGGAGGCGGACCTGCCCGACATCGGATTGACGCCGGCCCAGTTCGCCGACGTGCAACGCGTCTGGATCGTCGCCTGCGGGACCTCCTGGCATGCCGCGCTGGCGGGGAAGTACCTGATCGAGGAAATGGTGGGCGCACCAGTGCAAGTCGATATCGGCTCGGAGTTCCGCTACCGTCACCCGTTGATCGGGCCCAGCGATCTGCTGATCGCGATCTCCCAGTCCGGGGAGACCGCCGATACGCTGGCGGCCGCCCGCGAGGCCAAGCGGCAGGGCGCCCGCATGGTGTCCATCTGCAACGTGGTGGGCAGCACCCTCGCCCGCGAGTCCGACGGCGTGCTGTACACGCACGCAGGCCCCGAGATCGGGGTGGCCTCCACGAAGGCCTTCACGGCCCAGCTCATGGCGCTCTACCTGCTGGCCTTGCACCTGGGGCGGGTGCGTGGCACCGTGTTGGCGGAAGAGGGACGTGCGTGGCTGGAGCGGTTGGTCACGCTGCCGACACACGTCCAGCATCTCCTGGGCCGCGAGGCGGAGCTGATCGCGATCGCCAAGCGCTACCACACGAAGCGCAATTTCCTGTACCTGGGCCGGGGCATTAATTACCCGATTGCGCTGGAAGGCGCGCTGAAGCTCAAGGAGATCTCCTACATCCACGCCGAGGGGTACGCGGCAGGGGAGATGAAACACGGGCCCATCGCGCTGATCGACGAGGACATGCCGGTCGTGGTGCTGGCGCCGCGCGATCGCTTGTACGAGAAGACGGTGAGCAACTTGATGGAAGTGAAGGCCCGCGGGGCGCCGATCATCGCCTTTGTTACGGCGGGCGAGGGGGAGCTCGACAAGGCGGCTGACGCCGTCTTCACGGTCCCGGACGTGCACCCGCTGCTCTCGCCGATCCTCTTCGTGGTGCCGCTGCAGCTGCTGGCGTACCACATCGCGGTGCTGCGGGGGACCGACGTGGATCAGCCGCGGAATCTGGCGAAGAGTGTCACCGTGGAATGATGAAGGCTGAACGATGAAGGCTGAATGGGAGGAGCGACTCTGTGGAGATAAGTAAGGAACAGGTCGAGCACGTGGCCAAGCTGGCGCGGCTGGAGGTCAGCGAGG
>VBOO01000071.1 GCA_005877505.1 Nitrospirota bacterium | reverse complement strand
ACGCACGGACCTTCGATGTCACGCGCTATCTCTTGCCGCTCGCCGCGACCACCAATGTGGGCCAGGTGGTCAGCATCCGGACGCTGGAGAAGCAGATCTGCCGCCTCCTCTCGCTACCGGTGGTCGAGCTGCGCGCCATTGGCGAAGACTTGACACGTGCCTGCGCGGACCCGCCGCTCAACTTGTGGGGCGAGCTGAATGGGCAGTCCACGGTACCCAACGAGCCGCTTGCTCCCACCTTGGCCCGCCATGCGAAGCCCAGCGACTACCTCATCAAGACGTATCCCGACCTGAAACAGGCCGCCGCCGAGCGCCTGCGGCTACGTGCAATGGAGGAGAGCGAGCCGGTCGACCTGATCGACCCGCACGCGCCACTGGACGAACTGGCCGCGACACTCTTGTATCGAGTGACCGTCTACCCGTACCGGCAGATCCTCGTAGCGGTCCGGGAGTGGACTGAGAAGGAGAAAGCGGACCTGATCGAAATCGCACTGCGGCGGCGAGGTCCCCACGACGAGCTCCTGCAGGAATTCCGCTGCGGCTACGGCTTTATCTTCGACATCCTCATGGACCTCGGCGGATGGCGCGACCTGCACCGGCACCGCCGCTGCCTGCAGGTCCGGCAGGAGTTCGCGACGATCCATGGCTTTGAGACGCCCGCCCTTCTCGAGGAAGCCGGCGTCGCGGCCGAGTATCGGGCCGTGATGGACGAGGTCAAGGAGCAGGTCGAGGGCTTGGCGCTCTCCCACCCGGACGTCGCCTCCTACCTGACTCCGTTCGGTTTTCGCACTCGCTGCCTGTTCAAGATGGATTACGCGGAAACGGAGTATATCGCCCGGCTGCGATCCGGTGTGAAGGGGCACTCCTCCTATCGCACGATCGCCTGGCTCATGCAGCGGGCGGTCCTGGCCCGCTACCCCGCGCTCGGCACGCGCATCGAGGCCACCCCGCCCGATATTGAGGACTCGCTGACCCGCTGAACCGCCTGGTCCCCTCCCTCTACTCCACATACTCCACGTGCGCCCCTCCTTCGGAACATGCTATAAGCTCAGCGTCGGGCTGAGTCACCAGGCTTGAGCAGGAGCAGACTATGGCAAGCGGGTGGTCCCTCTCGCAGTATGGTGGAGCCTGGCACGAGGATGCGTGCGTGCAGGCGAGCATTAGCGATTCCAAGCTCGTCATCGACATCGAAGTCAAGGAGGACGCGGATACGATCACGGTGACGGCCTCCTCGTCAGACGGCGTGCGCTACACCGGCGACTATCGCTACCGCGAAGGCAGCGACTCGAACGGCCTCGCGTACTTTGAGCGATTTCAAGGCCCTACCGGCCAAATTCTGGTTGGGGAGCGGCGCGAGGTCGGGAGGCAGCCTAGCAGGTGGATCGTCACGCTTACTTAGGAATCCAAACAAGACCATCCCTTATTGTTCGCCACCTTATGGCTCCTAGGCGGGGGTTCGCCTCCCTTCAAAGCCGGGAAACGCCTGCCCGCTAGCACGGACTTTCCCCCTTCAACATCAGGTATTCTCCTGAAGGCCATTAAGTCATTTCCCGGCTTTTTTTTCTTGAGATTGTATGCTTTAACTTCACCATGTAGAAAAGTGGTGCCAGACACAGAAAGCAGGAGAATTCTGTGTCGCGAGCTGAGGACACGCATCCATCCTGGCGTGAAAAGGAGACGGCCATTGACCTGCGCCCGCTGTCAGGGGCTCTTGGTGAATATCCCCTCCCTCGTGTGGTTGTCCAGCGAAGACTACCAGCCCACACAATCGGATCGGTGTGAAGGCGAGGCGTGGCAGTGCCTGAACTGCGGAAATTATATTGATGCGGTCATTCTGGCCAACCGACGCGCGCTGCCGGAGTCTCCCCTTGAGGACGAAACCGCAGGTTCGGCCGCCGTGGGTCTGCTCGGAGGGTTCATGACTGGTCTCCCTGCTGGAAAGGCACGAGCGGTGCGATGCCTCACTCAGCCTACGACACTCACAGGGCACGAGGGCATAGGATCGCTTGTGACGGAATTAGCCAATGACGTTGCAGACTTCTTTCCCTCGGAGTTTGAGCGGTCCGTCTGATTGTCCACTCCATTGATTCGCTCTCGTGTCGCTCTCACTAACCATGGCACTCTCGACGAGGAGATGGACTATGGGAATTGGCCCATGTAACTGATGTCCTACCACACAGTCGGAAACCGATTCGCCGGGGGCTGGCTCGGCAATGGTGGTAACGGGCAAGTCTTGTGAGGAGAGGAACCGAGATGGCGCTCAAAATTCTCTTGGCCGATGATCACGCAATTGTCAGGCAGGGGGTGAAACAACTCCTGACGCGCGAAGGGTATAGCGTCGTGGGAGAAGCTGCGGACGGTCGCGAGGCCGTCCGGCTAGCCCAAGAGCTGAGTCCCGACATCGCCGTGCTCGACCTCGGCATGCCCCTCCTGAACGGAGTAGATGCCGCCAGGCAGATCCTCAAAGTCTCTCCAAGCACCAAGCCTATCGTCTTGACCTTTAAGAAAGAGGCGCCGTACGTCGTCGAGGCGTTCCGGGCCGGGGCTAGGGGCTATGTCTTGAAAACCCATGGCGCATCCGACTTGTTCGAGGCCATCCGCAAGGTCTCCTGTGGAGAGGCCTATGTCAGCCCGGACCTCACAGAGATCGTCCCTCAGATCTGGTCCAAGAACACTGCTGAGAATCCTCTCACGCCACGGGAACGCGAGGTGCTGCAGCTCGTCGCTGAAGGCAAGACGACGAAGGAGGTCGCGACTCTCCTGGGCATCAGCTTTAATACGGCAGAGTCGCACCGAAACAGAATCATGAAGAGGTTGAATATCCATGAGACCGCTGGGCTGGTGCGCTACGCGATCCGTCTGGGCCTCACGTCGCCCTGAGGCCCGCTCCGGTCGGCCCCATCCGTCAGTCCGGGTACACAGTTGAAGCGCTCTGTTCAATTTTGTGCGTCCTCCACCATTTCAGCCAATCAGGGCTCCCTGGCTGAGACAGCAAAAGACCCTTCGTTGAGAAACCGCGCCGACTGAAGCCAGGCAAGAAAGGATAAGTCAGCGTATCGCCTAGCGAAGCACCGGCCCTAGGGCTAAGATCGGGGTGAAAGAGGCGAGCCTGTTCTACACTAACGGTTCATTCTACCAATGGACCATATGACACAGGTTGGTCCAATACCGCCGCCCCTCTTCGATGAGCTGGATCTTGAATCCGATGCGGTACTGTTCACTCTCATCACGAGAGGAAGATGGCCGGTTGTACACCGGCCGCACCCGCAACTTGATTTCCTTCGGTATCTCGACGGAGGCCTCGCTAGTCAAGTCAACGGCCACAGGAAGCACCACCCCCACGCCGTTGTACGACACATCAACGATCTTTGCCATGATCTGTTGGTTCTGATACCCCACCCGGCACGGCGTAGAGACTTGGCGCCGTGGGTACAAGCGTTTGAATCGTTGCAACTCCGCCATCAGATGATCCTCAGCCTCACCAAACGATTGTCAGAGACCTCATCAACCCCTTACCGTACCGCGCATACGGAACCATGGCAATAGGGTAAAACCGTGAATTGCCGTAAAATACCTTGAAATACGTAGTCCTCGGGGATATTGGTCACAGCCGTCGCAGACGGCAAGGATCATGAAAGAGAACGCACTCGGCCAAATTGGGAGCCTGAACGTGACGCGCCCGGTGACAACCTCGCGCACCGGGTGCGCAGAGGCGTGTGGATTCCAAGGGGACTGCCTCGCGGGCACGCATGATTACCAGCGGGGCACATAGCAGAGATTCACCCATTGCTGCTCCCCTTGCTCGATGAATTCGATTTTGTTTCCGACGAGACACAACTCCCCATTTTCCCGCTGAAGGTAAACTGGCCGGACTTGTAGGCTGATTCCTTCGGGCAACTGGATCTTGGTCTCCACATTCACCTCGACAGGCTCAGACAGCAAGACGCCGACACCCGCATAAGACACATCGACGGTCCGTCCGTGAACCTGACGGTCCCGCCAACTCACCCAGCAAGGGAGAGAGACCCTGCGTCTCGGGAACCACCGTTTTAATGGCTGCTCTTCAGGCATAAGAAACCCCTTTCGGCAACATTGAAGCCCTTATCTCATGCTGGGTCAACCGGGTAAATACAGGAATTGCGAAAAAAAATCTACTGATAGCGCCCTCACACTACCCTTGACGGCACCCAGTGGTACGCCGAACCGTGGGTTCCCTCGAAGCGCTTATGGCCTGTCAAGGTCCAATCCCCTAGTCCGGCGCCTCCCCCATCGCGTCCGACTCGAACCGCATTCCCTCCGAGACAAGACCGACATGCATGGATTTTTCTCGTTGCATTTTCGCAATGTCAGTGATAGTTGGAGTGCCCGCGGATGAGAGGGAAGGGCCAACTTCACATCGCGTGGTCTCATGAAGAGCACAAGCCTTCAAAGAATCCCCCTCGAACTGAAGCTGACGAAGCTCGCACTTCTTGGCACACTCTTGGTTACTGTTGGTTTCTTTGGGGAGGTGTTCCCGATTCTCAGGCTTGGATTTGCCGATCACGCTTTCCGTGCGATTATTGACAACATCCTCTATCTCTCGTTTCTGGGCTTTCTCATCTATGGCAACATGCTCTACCTATTTTCGCGGATCGGGTACTTCAAGCGGCTGGCCGCGCATAGACCAGCAACTGAAGAAGAACTGCGAGGCTTCTACAATACTACGGCGCCGGCGGTCACCTATCTGATTCCTTCGTACAAAGAAGAGGAGCGGAGCATCCGCCAAGCCCTGCTCTCGGCGGCCCTCCAGGAGTATCCCGATCGACAGGTTGTCCTGCTACTTGACGACCCACCCAATCCCAAGAATCCAGACGACCTCGCCTCCCTGGTACAAGCTCGGCAACTGCCTGAGGAGATCCACAAACTTCTCTATGCTGAACACCAGAAGTATGAAGGAGCGGCGAAAGACTATCAGAAGCGTGAAACAGCAGGGCTCCTCGACTTGAAAGCGGAGTGCCTTCGCTTGTCGGAACGTTACCAAGACGTGGCACGTTGGTTTGAAAAACAGACGAAACTGTGCGCCATCAACGATCATACCGATGCCCTCTTCTCCGAGAAGATTTTACGGGCGAGGGCGCTCACACATCATGAACAGGCCTACGAACTGCTGGAGCTCGCGCAACGCATCGATGACCTTCCTGCCGAGCAAGCCAAGGCACGCCTCCATCAGGAGTACTGCCGCCTCTCCACGTTGTTTTCCGCGCAGCTATCGAGCTTCGAACGGAAACGCTACCGAAATCTCTCCCATGAACCCAATAAGGCCATGAATCTCAATTCCTATATGAGCCTAATGGGCACATGCGTTCAGGAAATCCAACGAAAGGACGGCCTTTACCTGGAAGAGACGACCAGCCAACCACATGCCCCGCGTATACGAGACGCCGCGTATGTCATCATCCTGGATGCAGACAGCCTGGTCTTGCCCGAGTACGCCTTACGGTTGATCCATATCCTAGAGACGCCAGGGAATGAGAAGATCGCCGTGATCCAGACCCCGTATAGTGCCGTTCCCAATGCACCCAGTGCGCTGGAGCGGGTTGCTGGCGCCTCGACTGACGTCCAATATTTCATCTCTCAAGGGTCCACGTGGTATGGTGCGACATTTTGGGTAGGAGCAAGTGCTGTCTTGCGAAAGGCTGCTCTCGAAGATGTGGGAACCATTCACTGCAGCGCTGGCTACCCGATCCGGAAGTACATTCAAGACCGCACGCTGATCGAAGACACGGATTCAACCCTTGATCTCATTCAGAAGGGTTGGAGACTCTACAATTATCCTGAGCGGCTGGCTTACAGTGCCACCCCTCCGGACTTTGGCTCACTGCTGATTCAGCGGGGACGCTGGTCCAATGGCGGCTTACTCGTCGTGCCAAAGCTGCTTTCCTATCTTTCAACAGGACCGCTGTCAGTCTCGAAAATCTGCGAGGCGCTTTTCCGCTTTTACAGCCTCGTTTCAATGGCAGGGATCAGCGCAGGCTTTTTCCTCTTGCTGGTATGGCCTTACGCCAACGAACTCAACACCTGGTGGTTTGCTCTGGTGGGTGTGCCTTATTACCTCCTCTACATGCGGGACCTCCAATTGGCAGGCTTCTGGAGAAGAGGGGAAATTCTCCGTGTCTTTGCGTTGAACGTACTGTTAGTCCCCGTGCTCCTGATGGGGACTCTGAAGTCCCTGCGCCAAGCATGGAATGGCGAAAAAAGCCCGTTTACGAGGACCCCCAAAGTCCTGGAACGCACGCAGGTACCCGCGTGCTATATCCTGTATGCCTTCACCTTTTTGTTCTGGCTCGTGACTGCGGCCTCGATTGATTTCATGAACCACCATTGGTTCGACGGTGCCTTTGCACTGGTGAATGCAGGGATTCTGTATTACGCAATTACGAGGTTTATCGGATTGCGGAACTGTCGCACAGACCTGGCCTTAAGCTGGCAATCTTGGCGATTGCGCCATCTTCCGGGTCCTTGGGATGGTTCTTAATCTCCGCCACTGGAACAATCGCATTGAAGAACCTCCTCATCCTCGTCCTACTCCTCTTCGGCTCAGCCTGTGTGGGTAACCAAGCCCCACGCCTTGGTAGCCAGCACGGAGAGGACCCCCTCAGGCCACACGAGCCGCTGGAACCACTCGAACTCGCGATCACCGTCGATGACCTGCCCGTTCATGGGGATGATCACCCTGGGGTGAACCGGCTTGAGATCGCGGCAAAGGTGATCGCCGCGTTAAAAGCGACCGATAGCCCGGTAGTCTATGGGTTCAGTAATGGTGAGCCTCTCGAGTGGGATCCAACTGTAATGGACGTGCTGAAAACATGGGGCAACGCAGGATACTTGCTTGGGAACCACACGTATAGCCATATGGACCTCGGCCAGGTGCGCGCTGAGGAGTTTATGGTTGACATTGAAAAGATGGATCACTTGCTGGATTCCATTTCCTCAGGCGCCACTGGGGCGAAAATGTTTCGGTATCCCTATCTCAGTGAGGGAGATACGCTGGAGAAACGGAATATGGTGCGCGAGTATCTGAAGCGCAAGGGCTACCGCATCGCCCAAGTCACCGTGGATTACGCCGACTGGGCATGGAACAACGCGTATCTACGATGCGCTGTGGGGAACGATGAGGAGGCGATCAGGTGGTTGCGGACGCATGTGGTCAAGGCGGCACGCCGACAACTGCTGCACGCGCAAAAGCTGGCGAAACTCCTCATGGGACGGGACATCAAGCACATCTTGCTCCTCCATGTGGGTGAGTTCAATACCGTGTCGTTACGTGACGTCCTCAAGGCGTTCAATGCTGAGGGGGTACGGTTTATTAGTTTGCAGACTGCCCTGGCGGATCCGGTCTATGAGATCAATCCCAATCTGCCCATGCCGGACGGCAAAGACTTTTTAGAGCAACTGGCCGCCATGAAGGGCGTCGAGGACCCCTATGGGGAAGACTCGTATGACGTGTATAAGCAAGAAACCCTGGCAAAGCTGTGCGTGCGGTAGATAGGCACCGTGACTCTCGGTGGCAGGAAAGCACACCGTGAGGGCTCGCAGCGTGTGCCTGTACGCGGGCATCGTTCTCCTCTTGATTGTGGTTCCTTCTTCAAGCCAGGCCTGGGAGGTCTCTGCGGGATATCAAAGTGACAATCACGGGCAGTATTTTTCCTATGTCAATGGTCGAGCGACGGTCTCAACACCTACGGCAGGGTTGCCCTTTGAGCCAATTGTGCAACTCTTTGCGTTTCGGCAGAGATTTTTTTCCAAAGAGGAGGGGCACCTGCTGGAGGCTCATTTGAATCAGGTTGCCCCATCAGTGGGCATAACGAAGAAAATTGCTGACCTGGAGATCTCGGCGTCAGCCGGAGCGGCTCTTCGAGAAACACAGGAACAGACTGTTGAAGGAGAGAAAGAAACCACGAAGGATCTTGGGTATATGGTCAATGCAGAGGCGTCTTATTGGATGGACAACGATGGGTTTGAGGGAATTGTCTCGTACACCAATCTTCAAGATTTCTTCTTTGGAAGAGCCAGATGGAAACATATCGCTTCGAAGACGGAAGAAGAGCACTCCATCAAACTTAATCCCGGCCTCGAGATGCAGGCGTTGGGCAATTCGGACTTTCAGGCCATCGTAGTCGGGGGACTGTTGGAGACTGAGGTAGGCAACCTCGTGCTGCTTCTTAAAGGCGGGTACCAGTACGACACCACCTTTCGCAGCGGCGAATACGGCGGTATTGAGCTCTATCTGCCCGGGCCTAGCCCCATTCCGAGCCAGTCAAGACCCCTCTGCACCGTCTGACCCCGGTTACGCACCTGCTCCTGAACCGATCCAATCAGGCCCCCGCGTAGGATGGCATGATCCCTTCCTGTCCTGGTACCTCTTCATGGCTTTTCCGCACGAAGTTTCGGGGATTCTCTCGATAGCCGCACTTCTGGGTTGCGTGTACAAGTGAGCACGTAAGGCTGCCGGGCCGCTGACTATCCAGTCAGCGCAAAGGAATCGCGGTCGCGAGAGCGACTAGCGTGCCAGAGCGGTCTGTGTACCTGTGCGTCGTCTCGTGTGGCAGCGTTGAGAGTGTCTGACTGCTGAAGAGAGTGCGTTCGAGAAACGAACCTTGGAGGCACGCATGAGAGCGTCACGTTCCTTCCGTTGGAGTCTGGTCGTCTTCCTGATGATCGGGGTCGGGATCTCCTCCGTGCCGGACTGCGCGCACGCCGTCACGGGGCACGCCCGAGCCGTGCAGACCGCTATCGGTGATACGCTGCATCCGGCGACGACCGCGCTCGCCGACACCGGGCCTCTCGGGGGGCCCCATGACGCACGGGATGCGTCTCTCCTCCACTGGACCATCCCCTCCCTGCTCACCGGCGATGTCCTGCACGCCACCACGATCGGATGGGAGGATCACGTTGCGTCGGAAGCCTCGCTCAGACACCTGGTCCTCTCGATCGCGGGCACCACGATCACTGCCGATTTTGTGATGGCACGGGCCAAGGCCGCAGCAGACCCGGCGGCCGCCGGCACCTCGGTCGTCGAGGGACTGAACGTGAACGGACTGCCCATCGTGGCCACCGGGGAGCCCAACCAGCGGATCGATCTCCCGGGCGGCTACCTGGTGATCAACGAGCAGCAACGCGCGTCTGGCCGCACCGCCGTGAATGCGCTGCATCTCGTCGTCACGGGTGTGGCCGATGTGGTGATCGCCTCAGCGATCGCGAGTCTGTAGCTCCCACGGTGGGGACGAGGAGGCAACGTCCATGCGAAGGTTGAAGGACTCACGAGCCGCCCGCGGAGTCGGCTTCATCCTGGCTCCGATCCTGCTGGTCCTCAGCGGAGGCCTGTGCGATCTCGCTAGCGCCCAGCAGGCCCAGCAGCCGATCGCCTGTGATTTCCTGACCGGGGCAGGACGGATCATTGCGACGACAGGCGGCGGGGACGGGAGCTTTGATCTCGCGGGGGGAGTCAAGGACGGCGCGTTTTGGGGCCATCTCACCTACCAAGACGACAGCTTGATGCTCAAGGTGGAAAGCACCAGTATTACGAACTACTTCGCGACGGGTCCCGCGACGCGGGTCATTGAGGGCACGGCCGTCACCAATCTCTATGGGGACCGCCGCTATCGTGCGACCGTCACCGACAACGGAGAGCCGGGTCGTACCGACACGTTCCAGATCGAACTCGACAACGGCTATGTGACGCAAGGCAGTCTGTTGAGCGGCAACGTCGAACTCCTGAACGGCAACCTGAACAGCACACCGCCCCCTGGTTTCACGTGCGGAGCGCAATGAACAGAAGCCCTCACGCGCCCTCAGGGAAGCTGGCTTACGCGGCAGCTCTGTTCGCGCTTGTTAGCTGGGCCTCGATTTCGCCGCCTCAGGCTTTGGCACAACTGCTAAGCAGCCTGATCGTCACCATCACGTCCCCGACTTCCGGCTCCACCGTCAAGGACACGATCCCGGTCAATGCGAGCGTCGGCGTCATCGGTTTCCTCACCGTCTCGCGGGTCGACTTTTACGTGGACGGCAATTCCTACTCTGTGAGTTGGAACACCACCAGCACCAACAATGGCTCGCATACCTTGACCGCGGTCGCAACAGATAACCTTGGCGTCCGGTGGAACTCGGACCCGGTCACCGTCACCGTCTCCAACGGCCCGCCCCCCGACACCACGCCGCCCTCGGTGACGATCAACCAGGCCGCCGGCCAGGCCGATCCGACCAGCGCTTCCCCCATCAACTTCACGGCCGTCTTCAGCGAGCCCGTGAGCGGCTTCACCGGGAGCGACGTCACGATCAGCGGCACCGCGGGCGGCACCAAGACGGTCACGGTGAGCGGGGGCCCGAGCACCTACACCGTGGCGGTGAGCGGCATGACCACCAGCGGCACGGTGATCGCCACGATCGCGGCCGGGGTGGCCAGTGACGCGGCGGGCAACGGCAACACCGCGTCCACGAGCACCGACAACAGCGTGACGTTCAACGTCGCGGATACCACGCCGCCCACAGTGACGATCAACCAGGCCGCCGGCCAGGCCGATCCGACCAGCGCCGCCCCCATCACCTTCACGGCCGTCTTCAGCGAGCCGGTGAGCGGCTTCACCGGGAGCGACGTCACGATCAGCGGCACCGCGGGCGGCACCAAGACGGTCACGGTGAGCGGGGG
>VBOO01000001.1 GCA_005877505.1 Nitrospirota bacterium | reverse complement strand
CCTGCGCAAGCAGGAGCTGATCTTCGCCATTCTCCAGGCCCAGACCGAAAAGAACGGGATCATATATGGAGAAGGAGTGCTGGAGACGCTCCCAGACGGCTTCGGGTTTCTTCGGGCTCCCGACTCCAACTACCTTCCCGGACCGGACGACATCTACATCTCCCCATCACAGATCCGACGCTTCAATCTGAGAACCGGCGATATCGTGTCCGGCCAGATCCGCCCGCCCAAGGAGAGCGAACGGTACTTCGCCCTGCTCAAGGTCGAGAAGATCAATTACGAGGACCCCGAAGTCGCGCGCGACAAGATCCTGTTCGACAACCTGACCCCGCTCTATCCGGAGGAGCGGATCAATCTAGAGCACGATCCGAACGAGTACTGCACCCGCGTCATGGAACTCATCACCCCGATCGGCAAGGGCCAACGCGGGCTGATCGTGGCGGCTCCCAGGACCGGCAAGACCATGATGCTGCAGGCGATCGCCCGGGGGATCCTCAAGAACCACCCCGAGATCGTCCTGATCGTCCTGCTGATCGACGAGCGGCCCGAAGAGGTCACCGACTGGCAGCGCCAGGTCAAGGCCGAGGTCATCAGCTCCACCTTTGACGAGCCGGCCCAGCGCCATGCCCAGGTGGCCGAAATGGTCATCGAGAAGGCGAAGCGGCTGACCGAGCACAAGCGCGACGTGGTGATCCTGCTCGACAGCCTCACGCGGCTGGCCCGCGCCTACAACACGATTGCCCCGCCCAGCGGCAAGGTCCTCTCCGGCGGCTTGGACTCCAACGCGCTGCAGCGCCCCAAGCGGTTCTTCGGCGCGGCCCGGAACATCGAGGACGGCGGCAGCCTGACGATCATGGCTACGGCCATCGTGGACACCGGCAGCCGCATGGACGACGTGATCTTCGAGGAGTTCAAGGGGACCGGGAATATGGAAGTCCATCTCGATCGGCGCCTGGCCGACAAGCGGATCTTCCCGGCGATCGAGATAGCGGCCTCGGGCACCCGCAAGGAAGAGCTGTTGGTGGACCGCGAGCGGCTGAACAAGATGTGGATCCTCCGTAAGGTCCTCAGCCCGCTGGGGTCCGTGGAGGCCATGGAATTTTTGATGGACAAGCTCGGGGGCACCAAGACGAACAAGGATTTCTTGGACTCCATGAATCGCTGAGGGAGGAGGGCGAGCATCATGAAAGCTGAGATTCATCCGGACTACCGGGAGGCGACGGTCAGTTGCGCGTGCGGGTTCAAGTTCAAGACCCGCTCGACGGTGGGGGACATCAAGGTGGACATCTGTTCCAACTGCCATCCCTTCTTTACGGGCACGCAGAAGATCGTGGACTCCGAAGGACGTGTGGAGCGCTTCAAAAAGAAGTACGTGCGCAAGAAGACCGCCTGATTTCCCCAGCGGCTCGAGAAGGACTCCCGGCAACGCCTGCCTCCCGTGGGGCAGGTGTTGTTGTTTTTTGAGGGGGACGCGAGGGGTATGAACGCCGTCAAAGAATCACTCCTTCTGGCCAAGCTGGAGGCTGCCGCGCAGCGGGTGGAGGAAATCGATCGTCAGTTGTCCAATGCCTCGGTCTTGGCGCAGCCGGCCCAGATCCAGAAGCTTAACAAGGAGCGCGCGGAGCTGGTAGCCCAGACGGAGCTCTACCAGGAGTTCTGCGCCCTGCTCAAGCACGTCGTTGAAGCCGAGGAGCTGCTGCGCGATCCCCGCGGCGAGCCCGGCGTCAAGGAACTGGCCCGCGACGAGCTCAAGGAACTGGATGCCAAGCGGGTCGAGCTGGAGTCGCGCGCCCGTGAGTTGTTGATCCCGAAGGACCCCCGGGACGAGAAGAACACCTTTCTCGAGATCCGAGCCGGCGCCGGCGGGAACGAGGCCGCGCTCTTCGCCGCCGAGCTCGTTCGCATGTACACCCGCTATGCCGAACGGCATCGCTTCCGGATCGAGGTGGTGGACTCCAACGTCATCGAGATCGGTGGCGTGAAGGAGGCCGTCCTCCTGATCGAGGGGAAAGGGGCCTACAGCCGGTTCAAGCACGAGAGCGGCGTGCACCGGGTCCAGCGGGTGCCGGCGACGGAAGCCAGTGGGCGGATTCACACGTCCACCGTCACGGTCGCGGTCATGCCGGAAGCGGAGGAAGTGGACGTCCAGATCGATCCCAAGGATTTGAAGATCGACACGTTCTGCTCGTCCGGGGCGGGCGGGCAGAGCGTCAACACGACCTATTCGGCCGTCCGGATCACGCACGGCCCCACGGGGATCGTCGTGACGTGCCAGGACGAGCGGTCGCAGCTCAAGAACCGCAACAAGGCGATGCGCAATCTCCGGGCCCGCATCATGGAAATGGAGCGGGAAAAGCGGGAGAACGAGATCGCCCAGCAGCGCCGGTCCCAGGTGGGGACCGGCGACCGAAGCGAGAAGATTCGCACCTACAACTTCCCGCAGAACCGGGTGACCGACCACCGCATCGGCCTGACCTTGCACCGGTTGGATCAGGTCCTGGACGGCGATCTGGACGAAATCGTGGATGCGCTGAACGCCGCGAGCAGAACCCTGGAGTCGGTGGAGAAATGCAGGTAAATACCTTGCGTCGGCAGGCGTGGGAGGCTTTGAAGGCGGCCGAGATCGCCGATCCGGTCCGAGAGGCCGACTGGCTGCTCGCTTCCGCCCTGGGGCGTCCACTCTCTACGCTGGTCTTTGAGGGAGACCGGGTGATCGCCCCTGGGAAGATTGAGCGGGCCTGGACCCTCATACGGCGCCGCGCTGCCCGCGAACCGCTGCAGTACCTGCTCGGTACACAGGAATTCTGCGGCTTGGAGCTGGCGGTGACGCCGGATGTTTTGATCCCGCGACCGGAGACCGAGCTTCTCGTCGAAGCCACGCTTCAGGCCGTCCGGGACATCGGAAGGCCGCTGGTGCTCGATGTGGGAACCGGCTCGGGGTGCATCGCCGTGTCACTGACGCGGGCGCGCTCAGACGCGACGGTGTACGCGCTGGACATTGCCGCTCCCGCGCTGACTGTCGCAAAGGCCAACGCGATGCGTCACGGAGTGTACGATCGCATCCGGTTCGTCCGGGCCGATCTGCTGACGGCGTTTTCGGCTTCTCCTGGCGGCCTCTTCGACGTCATCGTCTCCAATCCGCCGTATATCCCGGCGCGTGAGCTTGACGCACTGCAGCCGGAAGTGGCGTGGTATGAGCCGCGGGTGGCACTGGCGGCCGGAACGGACGGGCTGGACTATCACCGCCGGCTCCTGAGCGGCGCCCAGGAGTTGCTGAAGGCGAGCGGGCGTCTGATACTGGAACTTGGGTGCGGCCAGGCTGATCAGGTGCTGCGCCTGGCGCAACAGACGGGCGCATTCATCTCTCTTGTGTGCCGGAAGGATGCGGCCGGCATCGAACGAGTGTTTGTCGCAAGAAAGGCTGCCTGATGGACTGCATGGTCATTCAAGGAGGCCGGCGTCTGGCTGGCGAGGTCAGCATCAGCGGGGCCAAGAACGCCGCGCTGCCTATCATGGCCTCCACGCTGTTAGGCAAGGGAACCTGCGCCCTGAGCAACGTGCCGGATGTGCGGGACGTCCTGACCATGGCGAAGGTCCTCAC
Organism: Nitrospirota bacterium; assembly: GCA_005877505.1. Lineage (GTDB taxonomy): Bacteria > Nitrospirota > Nitrospiria > Nitrospirales > NS-4 > NS-12. The sequence continues at coordinate 42,081 of VBOO01000001.1, read as the reverse complement.
CCACTTGGGCGCGGGCATTGAGGCCCACGGGGATCGCTACACCGTCGCGCTGGCTGGGGTTGCCTCGTGCCAGGCCCCGTACGAACTGGTCAAGACGATGCGCGCGTCGGTTCTGGTGCTCGGCCCGCTGCTGGCGCGGTGGGGCGAAGCGATTGTAGCGCTGCCCGGAGGCTGCGCCATCGGCGCCCGGCCCATCAACCTGCATCTCGCCGCGCTGGAGAAGATGGGCGCCGAGATCCGAATCGAGCACGGCAACGTGCATGCCCGCGTCCGCGGGCGGCTCAAGGGCGCCCGGATCTACTTCGACGTTCCTACTGTCACCGGCACCGAGAATGTTATGATGGCAGCCTGTCTGGCGGAGGGGACCACGGTCCTGGAGAACGCCGCCCGCGAGCCGGAGGTCTCCGACCTGGCTGCTTTCCTTGTCAAGCGGGGCGCGCGGATCTCAGGAGCCGGTATGGAGGTCATCACGATCGACGGCGTGCCGGAACTGCGCGGGGCCGACCATGAGATCGTCCCGGACCGTGTCGAAACGGGCACGTACCTGATCGCGGGAGCCATCACGGGCGGCGAGGTGCGCGTGGTCCGGTGCCGGCCCGACCACTGCGAGGCCCTGCTCGCCAAGCTTAAGGAGGCCGGGGTGGCGCTCAAAGTGGAAAAGGAGGCGATCCAGGTGCGAGCCAACGGACAGCCCAGGGCGGTGGATGTGAAGACCATGCCCTATCCGGGCTTTCCGACCGACATGCAGGCGCAGATGATGGCGCTGATGGCGCTTGCCCGCGGCAGCAGCGTGATCGCCGAGACGGTGTTCGAGAGCCGGTTCCTGCACGTGCTGGAGCTGCAGCGCATGGGGGCGGACATCAGGATCGAAGGTCACCACGCCGTCGTCACCGGAGTCGAGAGCCTGAGCGGCGCGCCGGTCATGGCGTCTGATCTGAGGGCCAGTGCCTGTCTCATCCTGGCCGGCCTGGCGGCCGAGGGCGAGACTCGCGTGTCCCGCGTCTATCACTTGGATCGCGGCTATGAGCGCCTGGACGCCAAGCTCGCGGGTCTGGGAGCGCGGGTCCGTCGCGAAGCGGAGCGGATATGAAGGACACCCTGACCATCGCCCTCTCCAAGGGCAAGCTGCTGGAGCCCGCGCTCGACCTCTTCAAACGCGTGGGCTTGGCGCCCAAGGATATCTCGCCCGAGAGCCGCCGGTTGATCTTCGAGCATCAGGCCAGCGGGACGACGCTCATGATCGTCAGGCCCAGCGATGTCCCCACCTATGTGGAATACGGAGTCGTGGATGCGGGGATCGTCGGCGCGGATGTCTTGATGGAGCAGCCGACAGACGTCTACGAGCCGCTCGATCTGGGGTTCGGATCCTGCCGCCTTGTCGTGGCGGCGCCCAAATCAGAAATCCAGCAGGACGGCCGGCACGCGACACGGTTGCGGGTGGCGACCAAGTATCCGAACGTGACCGAGCGGTACTTCACGCAGAAGGGGATTCCCATCGAGATCATCAAGCTGTACGGGTCCGTGGAACTCGCCCCGCTGGTGGGATTGTCGGATCGCATCGTGGACCTGGTCTCGACCGGAAACACCCTGCGCGCGCACGACCTGGTGGTGATGGATGTCATTGCGGAATCCACGGCCCGACTCATCGTCAATCGTGCCAGCCTCAAGTTGAAGTACCGCCGGATGAACGGCTTGATCGAGGCGCTGCGGTCGGGGCTGCAGGGAGGACGCTCATGAGGATCCTGGCGACGACTGATCGGACCTACAAGGCGGCCGTCAAAAGGATCGTCTCGCGATCCAACCTGGGCGGTGGCAAGGTCGAAGCCGCGGTGAAGACGATCCTCAGGGCCGTGGAGCGGGGCGGGGACGCCGCGGTGAGCCGCTATACCCGCCGCTTCGACAGGGTCTCATTGAAGCCGGGCCAGTTCCGGGTGAACCCCGACGAGATCAAGGAGGCCTACTACAAGATCCGTAAAGAGGAAGGCGATTCGCTGCGGTACGCGGCCCACCGCATCACGGTCTTCCACGAGAAGGAAAAGCCGCGCACGCAGACCTGGATGTGGCAGGACGGCACCATCACGCTCGGCCAGACGATCCTGCCGCTGGATGTGATCGGGCTCTACGTGCCAGGCGGCAAGGCCGTCTACCCGTCGTCGGTGCTGATGAGCGCGATCCCGGCCAAGGTGGCCGGGGTGAAGCGGATCATCATGTGTGTGCCGGCGCCCAAAGGCACGCTCAGCCCCTATCTCTTGGTGGCGGCGGACATCGCCGGCGTGGACGAGGTGTACCGCATCGGGGGCGTGCAGGCGATCGCGGCCATGGCTTACGGCACGAAGACGATTCCCCGGGTGGACAAGATCTTCGGACCGGGTAACATCTTCGTGGCGACCGCCAAGCGGCTCGTATACGGGACTGTGGACATCGACATGATCGCAGGGCCGAGCGAGCTGCTGGTCATCGCGGACGGCGGGGCCAATCCGGCCCACGTCGCCGCCGACCTGCTCTGCGAGGCCGAGCACGACGAGAACGCGGCGGTGTGGCTCGTGACCACATCGGCGCCGCTGGCGAAGGAAGTCGTCCGGATGGTCAAGGAGCAGCTCAGGGGGCTCGCGCGCCGCACCATCGCCGCCCGCGCCATCGAGCGCAACGCGATGGCCTTCGTCGTGCCCACGATGGAGGACGCGATCGCGCTCGCGAACGAGATTGCCCCGGAGCACCTGTCGCTCTCCGTGGAGCAGCCCTTCGAGTACATCGAAAAGGTCCGTCATGCCGGCGCGTTGTTCATCGGCCGGTTCACGGCCCCGGCGGTGGCCGATTACGTGGCCGGCCCCAACCACATCCTTCCGACCGGCGGCGCGGCCCGCTTCCACTCGGCCCTGTCCCTGGAGACGTATGTGAGGAAGTCCAACATCGTCTCGTACACCAAGGAAGACCTGGCCAAGGCCAAAGACCACATCGTCCGTCTGGCGCACATGGAGGGGCTCGGCGCGCACGCGCTGTCCGTGGAAGCCCGCATGCGATGAGCACCGCGCGACGGGCGACGATCGAGCGGAACACCACCGAAAGCCGGATCAAGATCGGGTTGGCCCTGGATGGGACCGGAGAGCGGCAGATCAGCACGACGATCCCGTTCCTTGACCACATGCTGGACCTGCTGGGCAAGCACGGCCTTTTCGACCTGACGGTCAAGGCCAGCGGAGACACGCACATCGACGACCACCACACGGTGGAGGACATCGGTATCGCCCTCGGCGAGGCGTTCAAGAAGGCGTTGGGCAAAAAGGAGGGGATCCGGCGGTTCGGGACGGCCTGGGTGCCGCTTGACGAGACGCTGGCGCAGGTTACGGTGGACCTCAGTGGCCGGCCCTTTCTCGTCTACAACGTCAAGCTCCCGCACCGGCGGATCAAGGGCTTCGACCTGTATCTCTTCGAGGACTTCTTTCAGGCTCTGGCGACGCACGCGGCCATGAACTTGCACATCAACGTGCCCTATGGACGGAACCCGCACCACATCATGGAGTCCGTTTTCAAGGCGATGGCCAAGGCCCTGGACCAGGCGGTGTCGCTCGATCCACGGATCAAGGGTGTACTGTCAACGAAAGGCAGCCTATAGCATTAGGTAGGGGCACGGCGCGCCGTGCCCGTACAGAAAAAGGCATGCCCGTACAGAAAAAGGCGGAAACGATGATCGCCATCATCGACTACGACATGGGCAACCTGAAGTCGGTCCACAAGGCCTTCGAGTCCGTTGGGCACCGCGCCACGGTCACACGCGAACCGAAGGAGATCGCCGACGCCAGCCATGTGGTGTTGCCTGGCGTGGGCGCCTTCGGCGATTGCATGCGCAATCTGGAGCGGTACGGGCTCGTCGAGCCGGTCCTGGGGGCGATTCGCGCCGGCAAGCCGTTTCTCGGCATCTGCCTCGGGTTCCAATTGCTGTTCAGCGAAAGCGAGGAGTTCGGCACGCACCGGGGGCTCGGTGTGATTCCCGGCCGGGTCGTCCGGTTTGCGCCCGGGGGTTTCGCGACGCCGATGAAGGTGCCGCACATGGGATGGAACTCGATCGCGGTCAGGAAACGCTCCCCCGTGCTCGATGGCGTGCCCGATGGCGCGTTCATGTATTTCGTCCACTCGTACTATGTCGTGCCCGATGATCAGTCCCTCGCGTGCACAATGACCGACTACGGGCGGCCCTTCGTTTCCAGCGTCGCGCGCGACAACATCTTCGCCTGCCAGTTCCATCCGGAGAAGAGCCAAAGCGCGGGGCTGCGGATCATTCGGAACTTCGGAGGCCTCTCATGAGACCGGCGAGACTGCCTCTGGCAATCGTCCTTGCTGGTGCGATGGCCGGATGCGGCGGCACGACCAACGAGGTGATCACCTCGCCGAAGCTCGAGCAATACCGCATCGTGCGGATCGCGGTGCTCCCCTTCATTGTCACGCCGAAGACGCCGGGGCAAGGACGCGGATACGCCGAGCCGGCGCCGCCACGTGTCGCCGCCGAGAAGCTAGCCGAGCTGTTCTATCTGAAGCTGAATGCCCGCGAGGGGATCGTGGTCGTACCGCCCAGCGCTGTTCGGGAGGCCATGCCCGCCCTTCCGGCGGCGGTGGTCAGCCGCGCGCAGCTCCGCGAGCTCGGGGAACGGTTGAATGTGGGTGCTGTACTGGAAGGGACTGTGGAGGTCTACAAGGAACGAAAGGGCAGCGCGATTGGCCTGGACCGGCCTGAAGACGCCGCGGAAGTCGGGTTCACCGTGCGGCTCGTCAGCGTGAAGGACGGCGAAGTCCTGTGGACCGGCGACTACTACGAGCGCCAGCGGCCGATGATCGAGGACATTTCCGGTTTTCTCGAACGGGGAGCGCGCTACCTCAGGGTCGAGCAGTTGGCGGATTCCGCCGTCGACCACGTGCTGCGCGGCTTTCCTCTGGGCAAGCCGATGCAGACCAAAGCGGGCGTCGCGGAGACGGCGCCGTGATCGTGATTCCGGCCATCGATTTGAAGGACGGGCGCTGCGTCCGTCTGTGCCAAGGGCGGATGCAGGAGGAGACGGTCTATGCGAAGGACCCTACGGACGTGGCACGCCGCTGGGAGGACGAAGGCGCGCAGCTCCTGCACGTTGTGGATCTGGACGGGGCCGTCGAGGGGAGCCCGCGGAACCGCAAGGCGATCGAGGCGATCCTCAAAGCCGTGTCCATCCCGGTCCAGGTCGGCGGGGGCATCCGCACGATGAAGACGGTCTCAGCCTACCTCTCCTCCGGGGCGGAGCGGGTCGTCCTCGGGACGGCCGTCGTCCATGATCGGGCCATGCTCGAGAAGGCCTGCGGCCGCTTTCCGGGCCGCGTGCTCGTCGGTGTGGACGTCCAGGGGGGCAAGGTTGCAGTGAAGGGATGGACCGAAGTCGCTGATCGGGACGCTGCAGACTTTGTCGGCTGCTTGGCGGGGCTGGCCGTCTACGCCGTGATCTATACTGATATTGCGCGGGATGGGATGTTGGAGGGCCCCAATCTTGAAGGCCTACGGCGTATGGCGGCGACCTGTCCGGTGCCGGTGATCGCGTCCGGCGGCATCACGCGAACCGAGGACCTCCGACAACTGCACGTGCTGGGGCCGAAGGTGATCGGCGCGATTGTTGGAAAGGCCCTCTACGAAGGGGTGCTTGACCTGCGGTCGGCGATGGCAGCCGTGAGCTGATTGTGTCCCCTCTCCCGGGGCACCCGTTGCTCTTCTGAATGCAACGGGTCAATGGAGAGGGGAGGCTATCGCGTGAGAGGTTCGGGTGCTAGCCAAGCGCATCATTCCCTGTCTGGACGTCAAGGAAGGGCGTGTCGTCAAGGGGGTGGGGTTCGTCAACCTCCGGGACGCCGGCGATCCGGTCGAAGCGGCGCGCGCCTACGATGGGGAGGGAGCCGACGAGTTGTGCTTCCTGGATATTATGGCCTCGTACGAGGAGCGCAAAATCTTCCTTGACGTGGTGTGCCGCACGGCCGAACAGGTCTTCATGCCGCTGACGGTGGGAGGCGGCGTCCAGACTCTCGACGATATCCGAGATCTATTGAGAGCCGGTGCCGACAAGGTGAGCATCAACACGGCGGCCGTCGTGGACCCGGAGTTCGTCCGGCAGGCGGCGGAGCGCTTCGGCACGCAGTGCATCGTCGTGGCCATAGACGCAAAGCGTGCAGGAATCGACGCGAAGCTGCCTGGCGGAGGCTGGGAAGTATATACGCACGGCGGCCGGCGGCCCACGGGGCAGGATGCCGTCGAGTGGGCGCGGCGGATGGCTTCTTTCGGTGCGGGGGAGATTCTGCTCACCAGCATGGATCAGGACGGGACCAAGGCGGGGTACGACCTCGCGCTCACTGCCGCCGTGGCGGAGGTTGTCGAGATTCCGGTAATCGCGTCCGGCGGCGCGGGCACGCTCGAGCATCTCTACGAGGGGTTTGCGGTGGGCAAGGCGGACGCCGTGCTGGCGGCCTCGATCTTCCACTATCGGCAATACACGATCCGCGAGGCCAAGGACTATCTGAAGTCCCGCGGCATTCCGGTGAGGCCAGTGTAATGGATGACGCCGCCATCTCGGCGCTGAAGTTCGACGAGAAAGGCCTGATCCCCGCCATCCTGCAGGACTGGCGAGATGGAACGGTCCTGATGGTCGCGTACATGAACCGCGAGGCCCTGGAGAAGACCCTTGAGACCGGGATCGCGCACTTCTGGAGCCGGTCGCGTCAGGCCCTGTGGGAGAAAGGCGCGATGTCAGGCCACCGCCAGCGGGTCCGGGAGATTTTCGTGGACTGCGATCAGGACACCCTGCTGATCACGGTGACGCCGGAAGGGCCGGCGTGCCATACCGGCGAGCGGGCGTGCTTCTTCAGCCGCCTCTCGGACCTGGTGGCCTCGTGCGAAGGCGGCGCCAAGACCACCGAGTCACATGGAGGTGTGCTGGACCGGGTCTACGAGACCATCCTCGAGCGCAAGCGTGCGCCGACCCCGGAGTCCTACGTGGCCGCGCTGCTCAAGGCCGGCCAGGACAAGATCTTGAAAAAGGTGACCGAGGAGGCCGGGGAAGTACTCCTTGCCTCCAAGGGGCAGAAGCGTGACGAGATCGTGCACGAGGCGGCTGACCTCCTGTTCCATCTGCTCGTCGCGCTTGGCTATCACGAGATTCCTCCCGCCGAGCTGTACCAGGAGCTGGCCCGGCGGTTCGGGAAAGGCGGGCTCGAGGAAAAACAGTCGCGAGGGCGGTGAGCATCATGGCGGCCAAGGCGGAGTGTCTCTTTTGCAAGATCGGCTCAGGACAGATCCCCTCCAAGGTCGTGTGGCAGGACGAGGAGTTGTTCGCGTTCGAGGACATCAACCCGCAGGCGCCGGTCCATGTGCTGGTGATTCCCAAGCGGCATATCGGCGGATTGAGCGACGCGGGGGATCGGGCCCTTCTGGGGCGTCTCCTGGAGACCGCGGCCCTTGTGGCCAAGAAAAAAGGGATCGCCGAATCAGGCTATCGAGTGGTGGCGAACACCGGCAGGGAGGGCGGCCAGACGGTCTTCCATCTGCATGTGCACGTGCTGGGCGGTCGCCAGATGACGTGGCCGCCTGGTTAGCCCGGATCACCCATGAATACCTACTGCGGCAACCGATTTCTCTCGCGGGGTTGCCCATTGCTCTTCAAGGTGCAATGGGCCATGGGCTTTTCTCCTCAACGTACTGATGACCCGTTGCATTCTGAAGAGCAATGGGTGCCCCGTGCGCCTGCGTCGTCCTCACTTGCGAGAAACCCCGGCGAGCTTCGGCCTCGCCTGCCTCGCTACGGCATCCATGGGTAATCCGGGCTATGCACGATTTCTTTGACAACTCGTTGATCTTTCTGTTACTTTATGTGTTTTGAGTGAAGGTTCGGTCAGATCGGGGGACAGGGTGGATCGAGGGTTAATCCCGGAAGAGATCATCAACCGGATTCGCGACCGGGCCGATATCGTCGAAGTCATCAGCGCGCACCTCTCGCTCAGCAAGACGGGGCAGAACTTTAAAGGCCTCTGTCCCTTCCATGCGGAAAAGACTCCTTCCTTCATCGTCAGCCCTTCGCGCCAGATGTTCCACTGTTTCGGCTGCGGAGAGGGAGGGAACATCTTTACGTTCTTGATGAAGGTTGAGGGGTCGTCGTTCCCGACGGTGGTGCGGAATCTCGGCGAAAAGTATGGCATCCGCGTCGAGGAACGATCGGTCTCTCCGGAGGCCAGGCAACGGGCGGAACAAGTGGATCGGCTCGTCGAGCTGAACAAGGCGGCGGCCGAGTTCTTCCACAAGACCCTGCTGAAAGGCCAGGCGGCCTCGCCGGCGCGCGCCTATTTGAAGGAACGGGGGATCACGCCGGAGACGATCGAGCGGTTCGACATCGGCTATGCGCCCTCCTCCTGGGATGGAGCGCTGAAGGCGCTGCGCAGTGGCGGCAAGCAGGCCAAGGTTGGGTGGACGGTCGAGGATCTTGCCGCAGCCGGCCTGATCGTCGCGCGGGATCAAGCCGGCACAAAGCCCGGAGACGCCTCCGGCTACTACGACCGCTTCCGCGGGCGGGTCATCCTGCCGATCCGCGACCTCCAGAAGCGCGTCATCGGCTTCGGGGGACGTGTGCTTGATGACGGGGTGCCCAAGTACCTGAACTCACCAGAAACGCCGCTGTTCCGGAAGGGCCGCGCCCTGTATGGCCTGGAGGTTGCGCGCGAGGGCATCACGAGAGAGGACCAGGTCGTGATCGTCGAGGGGTACTTCGACGCGATTGCGCTGCATCAGGCCGGCGTGACCAACGTGGTCGCCACCCTGGGCACCGCGCTGACGTCCGAGCACGTGGAGATCATCCGCCGCTTCACCCGCCGGGTCGTGTTGCTGTTCGACCCCGACGCGGCCGGCGTGCGCGCGGCGCTGCGCACGCTGGACCTGTTTCTCGGATCGGGCCTCGCCGTCCAGGTCGGGAGCCTGCCGGAGGGCGAAGACCCGGACACGTTCATCCGCTCTCGCGACCCGGAGGCCTTCACCACTCTGGTCCGGCAGGCGCCCTCTCTGCTGGACTTCACCGTTGCGGGCAGCCTGGCGATCGGCCTGCAGGGCAGCGTGGAGGACCGCGTGCGGTGCGTGGAGGAGGTCCTGGCCCTGGCGCTGTTGCAGAAGCTGAGCAATCCGGTCGAGAAGGCCGCGGCCCTCCGCCATGTTGCCGACCGGCTGGGGATGGAGGAGAAGGTCCTCGTGGAGCGCTACCGCCAACTCACGCGGAATTCCCCAGTTGCTGACAATGGATGGAGTGACGCTTCTCGGGGCCCGGTCGAGAGCGCGCCGCTTCCCAAGGATGAGGAGGTGCTCGTGCGGCTGCTCCTCCACGGTGCGCTGGCCTCGCCGATGCTGGCACTACTGGCGGCGGATGACTTTACGGATTCCCGGGCGCGGCGTCTGGTCGCGCTGATCTTGGAGCGACGGGACGAGCGTGGCGAGGGCGACTGGTCGCGCTGATCTTGGAGCGACGGCACGAGCGTGGCGAGCCGGCGGTGAGCGAGGCGATCATCAACATCCAGGACGATCCCCAGTGTGGGGGCGTCGTGCGCGCGCTGTCCCTCAGTGAGCTGCCTTACGACGATGTCGGCGCGGCATTTCGTGACAGCCTGAAGGCCTTGAAGCTCAGGCACATCGCGGACGAGATCCGGGAAGTCAAGACGGCCCTGGTGGCTGCCGAGCGTGCCGGGCAGGCGGAGAACGCGCGCACGCTCATGCTCCGCCAGAGCGCGTTGCAGCAGGAGCGACAGCGCCTGCTGAGCTCAGGACCATTACCAATGACCGAGGTTGGCAGTGTCAATGCGTAAGGACGACAAGACCGACGAAGTCAAACGCCTGATCTCCATGGGCAAGGAGAAGGGCTTCCTCACGTACCGCGACCTCAATTCGACCCTGCCCGCGGATATGGTCACGTCCGACCGTCTCAGCAGCCTGATGACCATGTTCGGCGAGATGGACATCGAGATCATCGATTCCCCGGAAAGCGAGCGGTACCAGCAGATGATGTCCGAGGGAGAGGGCACGACGGAAGAAGCGGAAGAGGTCGGGGAGACAGAGGAAGAGGACAAGAAGATCGACCTGACCCCGGGTGATCTCAACCGCACCGACGATCCGGTCCGGCTGTACCTCAAGGAGATGGGCAGCGTCTCGCTGCTCAGCCGTGAAGGTGAGATCGAGATCGCGAAGCGGATTGAGGAGGGCAAGCAGGATATCTCGACGGTGGTCTTTGGGATGCCGATGACGATCAAGGCCGTCTTCGCCCTCATCGATCAGGTCAAGGCCAACAAGGTCCCGATCCGGGAAGTGGTCTCGGCGGGCGTCGAGGAGGAGTTCGATGAAGTCGTGGAACAGAACGACGACGAACTCCGCCAGCGGACACTGGAGGGGGTGCGCAAGACCAGGCTGCTGGCCAAGGGCCTGCTCGCGCTCTACGCCAGGAACCGCAAGCCGAACCTCAGCCCGGCGAAGCGGAAAGAGATCAAGACCAAGCTGAACGACGCCCGCCGCCAGGTCGCGGAGAAGCTGGACAGCCTGAACCTCCACCCGGTCCAGCGCGAGCGCCTGATCCAGCGGGTGAGGAACCTCGCGCAGGAGATCGCAGCCTGCGAGCGCGAGCTCGCGTACTGTCGGCGCCGGCTTGGCGTGTCGGGCGAGGAGGGCAACATCCTGCTCGCCAAGCTCAGCCGCGGGCGGCGGAGTCTCATCGCGGTCCGCCGCAAGACCAGCGTGCCCATGGATGTCCTCTCCGAGATCGAGAAGGCCGCTCACAACGCGCGGCGCCGCATCCGGGGCATCGAGGCCGAGTCCCTGGTCCCCGCCGAGGAGCTCCGCGAGAGCGTCAAGCTGTTGGACCTGGCCGAGGAGAAGGTCAAGCGCGGCAAGGCCGAGCTGGTCGAGGCCAACCTGCGCCTCGTGGTCAGCATCGCCAAGAAGTACACGAACCGCGGGCTCCAGTTTCTGGACCTGATCCAGGAGGGGAACATTGGTCTGATGAAGGCGGTGGACAAGTTCGAGTACAAGCGGGGCTACAAGTTCAGCACCTACGCGACGTGGTGGATCCGCCAGGCCATCACCCGCGCGATCGCCGACCAGGCGCGGACCATCCGGATCCCGGTGCACATGATCGAGACCATCAACAAGCTGATCCGCACCTCTCGGCACCTGGTCCAGAAGCTGGGGCGTGAGCCCTCACCCGAAGAGATCGCCGAGAAAATGGACCTCCCGCTGGACAAGGTCCGCAAGATCCTCAAGATCGCCAAGGAGCCGATCTCGCTGGAGACGCCCATCGGCGAGGAGGAAGACAGCCACCTGGGGGACTTCATCGAGGACAAGAAGGCCGTCTCGCCGCTGGACGCGGCCATCCGCTACGATCTGCAGCGCCAGATCAATAACGCGCTGAAGACCCTCACGCCGCGCGAGGAGCGCGTGCTGCGCAAGCGCTTTGGGATCGGCGAGAATACGGACCACACGCTGGAGGAGGTCGGGCAGGACTTCGCGGTCACGCGGGAGCGCATCCGGCAGATCGAGGCCAAGGCGCTCCGCAAGCTGCGCCATCCGAGCCGGAGCAAGAAGCTTCGAAGCTTTGTGGAGAGCCTGTGAGAAATGCCGTAGCGAGGCGGATCAGGCCGAAACCCGCCGTGGCTTCTCGCAAGTGAGGGCGATGGAGGCGTACTCTTAGTACGTTGACGAGACCGAACGAGAAAAGCCGCGCCGGGCGAGAGCATCATCCGCCGCAGTAGGCAGTAAGGGGCCCATAGCTCAGTTGGTCAGAGCGGCGGACTCATAATCCGTTGGTCCCAGGTTCGAGGCCTGGTGGGCCCACCACACCATGCCGTTCGAGGGGAGAGAGTGACGATGCGCTGTCCAGTTCGTCTATGAAAGAGCACCTTGAACGACTGATCGCCCTCCAGGAGGCCGACCTTCGACTGGAAGACATAGCCGAGCGCAAGCGCCGCATCCCCGAGATGGTCGAGGCGGCCCGCCAACCCCTCCTGACCGCGCAGGCGACGCGGGACTCCCTCAAACAAGAATTCGACAAGCTGGCCAAGGACCGCAAATCCTGCGAGCAGGACTTGGCCGAGCAAGAACAAGCCCTCAGCAAGCTGCAGGACCGGACCACCAAGGGCGAGATCAAGACCAACCGGGAGTACCAGGCGCATCTGGTCGAGATCGAACTTGCCAAGAAGAAGAAGGGCGAGATCGAGGAGAAGCTCCTGATCCTGATGGACCAGATGGATACGAAGAGGAAGGAGTTGGCGCAGGCCGAGACCGCCGTGAAGGATGCGGAAAAGCGCTTCACCTCCGAGAAGGACTCCCTGGAAGGGTCGGTGGGCGCGCTGGACGAGGAGATGGCCGCGCTCAAGCAGAAGAGGGAGACGATGGTCGGTGCGATCGAGCCCTCGCTGCTGCGTACCTATGAGAAGCTCCGGCGTACGAAGAAGGGCCAGGCCATGGCCGGGGTCAACAAGGATGGAACCTGCATAGCCTGCCGTCTGCACGTCGAGCCGCAAGTGGTGGCCGAAGTCAAGCGTGGCATCTCGATCCTCACTTGTTCGAACTGCCAGCGTATCCTCTATTGGACCGGAGAGCCGGTGCAGATCGTGCCCCAGCCGGAGCGGAAAACCGAAGCAGTCGGGGTGGAAGAAGCCGCCGAGACCACCGAATAATCGTCGCGCATGTAGGGGCACGGCATGCCGTGCCCCTACGTTTCTCCTAAGACAGCTTTCGTGGTCTTGAAGTGGAGCTTGGCGACCTTCGCCAAGCCTTCCTGCCCGTGCTTGCGCACCACTGACTTTGCCGCCGCCTCGACCGCCTGGGAGGCGCCCTTCGGCAGCGGGATGCCGAACTCCGAAGACAACCGTCCCAGGCGGTGCACGAACTCGTCGCGCGCGACGATGGAAGCCGCGGCGACGGCGATGTCCTCTTCGCCCTTGTGCCGCTGCTCAAGGCGGATCTTCCGTCCCTTTTCCTGCAACGCGTTGAGGATCAGCCGTTCGTCACCGAACTGGTCCGCGATCGCGCGCTCGCAAGTAGGCACCTGTTCCAGGAGATTCTCCAGCACCTTGGCGTGGCCCCAGGCGAGGAGGCGATTGAGGTTGTGGATCCTGGTGTACAGCTCGTTGTAACGCTCAGGCCCGATGGCGACGACGCTGTGCTTGCACAGGACGCGGATGTCCGCGGCCAGCTTTTTGATCATCCCGTCGGAGATCTTCTTGCTGTCACGGACGTTGAGGGCTACGAGGTCTTCCGCCACGCGGGGCGTGACGTGGACGGCGGCGATCACCAGCGGGCCGAAGTAGTCGCCCTTCCCCGATTCGTCTATCCCGATCCATCCCAACGCGGTCGTCATGATGGCGCTAATGTGAAGCTGACCTTGGTCCCCTTGCCCAGATCGCTTTCTATGACAAGCTCGCCGCCGTGCGCCTGCACCAAATGCTTGACGATCGCCAAGCCAAGACCCGTTCCGCCGAGTTCCCGCGACCGCGCCTTATCGATTCGATAGAAGCGTTCCGTGAGCCTGGGTAAGTCGGAAGACGGAATACCGCTGCCGGTGTCGATCACCCACACGGCGACAAACTGGTCCGGCCGGCGCGCCCCGTCGATTGTGACCGTGCCTCCTTCAGGCGTGTACTTCACAGCATTGTCCACCAGGTTCACGAGGACTTGGGAGAGACGGTCTCGATCCGCGCGAGCCAGGAGACCAGTTGGTGTTTCGTTTCTCATGACCAGTTTTTTGTGCGCTGCTTTCTTTTCAAACATCGCCACGATTTCGTCAGCAGCTCCATGGACATCAACCGCCGAGAGCTTGAGAACCGCCTTGCCAGTTTCGAGGTTGGACAGCTCGAGTAGATCGTCGACCAGCCGGCTCAGTCGTGCGGTGTGCGTGTAGGCCACTTCGAGGAATCGTCGGTGCGTCTCCGGTTGATCGGGCGCTTCGTCGAGAAGCGTTTCGAGATAGCCTTTGATAACAGTCAACGGCGTGCGAAGCTCGTGAGACACATTCGCCACGAACTCGGTCCGCACCTGCTCCAGCCGTCGCACCTCGGCGAGGATCGTCGCCACTTTGGCCCGTTCTCCCTCCAGAGCCTGGATCTTCTCCTGTAGGCGGGACGCTAATAGGTTGAGTCCGCGCCCGAGCTCGGCGATCTCGTCGGTGCCCGTCACCGGCACTCTATGAGAAAAATCTCCTGCGGCCATCCGCGTCGCGATCGCCTGCATCTCGACGACCGGACGGGTCACGCGCCGGCTGAGAAAGAGTCCCACCAGAAGCGCCACGCCGGCGGCGAGAAGCGCGCCGATGGCGACCGACGTGCGGATGGAAGCCGACACCGCCGCCAGCTCGGTCATCGGAAGGGCGAGGCGAAGCGCGCCTGTGGCCCGCTGTCCGTCGTTGAGAGGAACGGCGATATACAGCATCGCGACGTTAAGTGTCTGGCTCTGTCTCAGATCGCTGCTGATTGCGCCGGCCAGCGCCGCCGCCACTTCCGGTCGGGCGGCGTGATTCTCCATCTTCCGGACTTCCCGGACGGTTCGTTCCGAGTCCCCTCTGACCGTTCCATCTGGAGCGATGATGGTGACCCGGACTTTGAGTCTGTCCCCGTATCGTTCAGCCAGTGCCTGCCCCGACTCAAGGCTAGGATCCTTCCGCAGAGCCGATGCGATGTCGTCCTGGACGAGCCTGGCTTCTTTCACTAGGCCGGACTTGAGATTCTCCGTGGAGTAGGTTTCAAGGGCGCGGGTGATGTAAAGGCCCATGACCGTCATCCCGAGGGCCGCTGCGATCAACAGGATCAGCGTCAATCGGAACGTCAGCCCGCCGCGAACGGCTCGACGGATCGCCCTCACGTATCGCCCTCGGCCTCGAAGCGGTACCCGACACCCTTGACCGTGACGATCCGTCCGGCCTCCGCTGTGAGCTTATCCCGCAGGCGTTGGATGTGCACGTCCACCGTCCTGGACTCGACCTCGGAGGCATCCGGGTATCCCCAGACCGCCTCCAGAAGTTGTTCTCTGCTCAAGACCCGGCCGTTGACACTCATGAGGGCGCGCAGCAGATCGAACTCTTTGGCCGTCAGAAGCACAGGGGCTCCACCGACGCGTACCTGGTGCCGCGCCTCGTCCACCTCCAGCGAGCCCGCCCGCTGCGACGGAAGCGAGCTCGCAGCCTTCAGTCGGCGCAGGATGGCTTTGACCCGGGCGACCAGCTCGCGCGGGCTGAACGGTTTAACAAGGTAGTCATCGGCTCCAATCTCCAGCCCGACCACGCGATCCACCTCTGCGGCCTTGGCCGTCAGGCGGTCATCGGATCACGGCGGAGCTGGCGGCAGATCTCCAGGCCGTCGAGACCAGGGAGCATGAGGTCGAGGACGAGAAGATCCGGTCGCTGTTCCTGGGCGAGACGAAGCGCGGTCAGGCCGTCAGAGGCCTGCAGACACTGAAACCCCTCCTTCTCAAGGTGGTAGCGCACCAGGTCCACCAGGTCCTTTTCGTCATCAACGATGAGCACATTCGTGGCCATAGTGGTGGTCTCGGTCCTCTGTTCGAGGGCGATCTTCCCCGGATTCATGGCAAATTGCAACCGCTTCAGGTCAACCGTGAGAGGGCCAGGTAAAGGAGCGCGGCCAGGAGCGCCGCGCCGGGCAGCGTGAGGACCCATGCGAAGAGGATGCGTGCGGTGACGCCCCATCGGACCGCCGACAGCCGCTTGACCGCGCCGACTCCCATGACCGAGGACGTGATGGTGTGCGTCGTGCTGACCGGAAGGCCGATCTGGGCGGTGGTCAGCAAGACCGCAGCCGCACCAGTCTCGGCCGCAAATCCATGGACCGGCTCCATTTTAAAGATCCGCATCCCCAGCGTCCGAACGATCCTCCAGCCTCCGGCCATCGTCCCGAGACCCATCGCCAGCGCACAGGCCACAATGACCCAGTGAGGCACCTCCGTACTCTGAAGGTGTCCCGCGGTCAGGAGCGCCAACGTGATGATGCCCATGGCTTTCTGGGCGTCATTGGCGCCGTGGCTGAACGCCATGAAGCTGGCCGAGAGGAGTTGCAGCCGGCGAAACAGCATATTGGCCTTGCTTCGCAGCGTGTTGAAGAACAGTCGGCTGATCAACACCATGAGCAGGAGCCCAATGAGGAACCCGAACAGCGGCGAGAGGAGCATTGCCTTGAGGACGGACTCCATGCCGGCGAACTTGATCGCGTGCCAGCCTCCGTGCGACAGTCCCGCGCCCACGAGCGCGCCGATGAGGGCGTGCGACGAACTGGTGGGCAGTCCGAGGACCAGCGTGAAGAGGTTCCAGAGGATCGCCCCGCCCAGGGCGGACGCCACCGTGACCTCCGTGATGGCGGCGGCGTGGATGATCCCGCCGCCTACCATTTTGGCGACGGCAGTCGACATGAAGGCGCCCGCCACGTTCAACACGCCGGCGAGCAGCACCGCCGCCATCGGGCTCAGCACCTGTGTGGACACCACCGTGGCGATGGCGTTGGCGCTGTCATGCCATCCGTTGGAGAAGTCGAAGAGCAGTGCGAGCACGATCACGATGATGAGGGTCATGCTGAGTTCGGCCATCGGGCGTCCTTTTCAGTTGTGTTTGAGGGCGATGCGTTCGAGGATGTTCGCCGCGTCCTCGCAGCGGTCCGTCCCTTCTTCGAACATCTCGTAGATCTCTTTCCACTTGATGATCGCCGTCGGGTCCTTCTCCTCGCGGAACAGCTTAGAGATGGCGTCGCGCGTCAGCCGATCCGCCTCGTTCTCGAGACTGTTGATCTGGACGCAGCATTCGTTGAGGTCTGTGTGCTTTTGGCCCAGAAGGTCGACGCCGGCGCCCACAGCGACCGATGATTCGTGCAGGATCTTTGACAGCGAGATCGCCGGCGGGCTCGGCCTGGCCACCTCGAAGATCACGAACCGGTCGGCGATCGCCTCCACCGTATCGAGAATGTCGTCCAGGGCGCCGGCCAGCCCGTGGATGTCTTCCCGATCGATCGGGGTGATGAACGTCTGGTTCAGCCGCCGGACGATGTCGTGGGTGATCTCGTCCCCCACGTGTTCCAGGTCCTTGATTCGGCTGGCCGTCTGGACCGGGTTTTGGTAGTCCGCCATCATCTCTTTCAGGAGGCGGCTCCCTTCGATCACGTTGCGGGCCGCCTTCTGGAACATGTCCAGGAACGCGACCTCACGCGGGACTAGTGCGAACATCTGGCTCCTCCTCTCGCAGTGTCTCCGTTGGTTGCCTAGGACTGGACCCCTCATGTCTACGGAAGGTAGTAGCGGAATGACGCCATCACGATGTTCTCGCGACCATTCGGCTGGGCGACAGCGGTGCCGTTTAAGCCTTGCCATAGTTGCCGGTGCGTATACGAATAGTCCAGGCCCACAGCCGCAATCCCAGCTCTTCCTTGAAAGAACCGATACCAAAACCCTGGGTGGATCTGCCACACGGTCTTATTGGCTGCCTGACAGACGCCGGCCGGGGGGTCGGAGCTGCAGCCGGACAGGTTATTGAGAGGGGAGCCGTACCCGACGCTGGTGCCTGCGTAGGAGGCCCGGTCGTAGTACTCATAGCCATAGTATGCATACAAATCCCACGCAGACGTGGGTTTCCATTCGAGGCCGGTCATGATCTGGGTGGCCCGGATCGGCACGACGGTCCCGTCAGTTTTGGCAATGACGTCCGCACCGACCGAAGACGCGTACCGGCCAATGCCGGCCCCGCTTAACCCTTCAACGATGAAATTGAGGGTGCTATGGACCGGAAGAATCGCCGCCGCACCGATCCCTCCGCCGAAGGCGTTGTGATTACCCCCGTTGAAGCGGTCCCGAAAGAAACGGCCGAGCGCCTTGAGCTCCCAATGTCCCCAGCCCGGTTCAAAGACGAGTTTTGACACCAAGTCCGGCGCCACGTCGGTCGAGACGCTACTGCTGTTCAGCGTGCTGCTCGGATTTGCGGCGTTAAAGCTGGCCGAGAAGCCTTGTACGTCCACAGGTAGAACAACTCCCGAGTTGACGTTTCCATTGACACCGCCGTTTGTAGGAACGTTGGTTTCCGGGTTTTCAATTGAAAACGCCGCCCATACCCCCTTACCGAAGTCTTGGGTGAAGCGCACTTGAAACTGCCGGGCCCAGTTGTACCCCACAACGTACTGCGCGTCGATGGTGTACGGAATGAATTCGCTGCGCGGCATCAAGCCCTGACGGTGGGTGGTCAGGAGGGACCATGCCTGACCGACGGTGAGGGAGGATCTGCTGTTGAAATCGGCCGTCGCCCAAAACTGGCGCAGACGGGGCGCCCAACTATTGCTCTCCTGCTCGTTGGAAGTCACGCCCACCCCCAGGAAATCACCTTCTACATAGCCGGAAAGCTTTTGTAGAACCGAACCCGTGGGTATGGTTTCAGCCAGCAGGGAAAGACGGGACTGGCGCGCCGTTCCCCGGAATTCGCTCATCTTGGAGTTGGTCGATCCTGACAACGGGATATTGCCGTAGGTGCTTCCTACATCCGCGTTCTGGTTCTGCGAGCGCCAAATCGTGGTGGCTTCCACAAACCCACCCGGCGCGAGATAGACTTCCTTGTAACGGATCTTCTCGAAGCCACGGCCGGCGATTAACTCTCCGGTCGTCGGCGTCTCTTTGCGCGGGATGATTTCTACTGCTTGTTCCTTTTGCTCCTTTGGCTGCTCCTTCTCCTGCTCCTTTGCCTGCTGCTTCGCCTGCTCCTTCTCCGCTTTGATCTTGAGCCAGTCCTCTTTGGTGATGATGCCCTTCTCTAACAGAACATCCTCGACGGCCGCCTGCGCGGATCCGATCGTAACGGCGACAGCAAAGGCGATCATGGCCAAGATCGTTATGATGCGCGTGTAGGCCATATCGTGGGCTCCTCCGGTTGATGGTTGCCTGGCAGGCTACGGGAGAGGGATTACGATTTCAAGAAGGCCGGGTTACAGGAGGGTAAATTCTGCTATAATGGGCCTCGCGTGTGGGAGTCGGGCGGGTGGTCGCCGGTCTCGCTAGAGACTGGAGGAAAGTCCGGACTCCTAGGGCAGGGTGCTGGGTAACGCCCAGGCGGAGCGATCCGACACCGGCGCAACAGAAAGCACACCGCCGATGGCCGGCGTTCTCACGAGCGTCGGATCAGGCAAGGGTGAAAAGGCGGGGTAAGAGCCCACCGCGGTCGTGGCGACACGGCTAGCCGGCAAGCGTCACCCGGAGCAAGGCCAAATAGGAGGGCGTGAGGAGCGGGACACCGGTGCTGCTCCTCGACGATCGGCCCGGTCGGAGCCCTCGGGTAGGCCGCACGAGGCCCGGAGCAATCCGGGTCCCAGAGAAATGATCACCGCCGCTTCTTCCGCAAGGACGAAGCGGCACAGAATCCGGCTTACAGTCCGGCTCCCACACGCATTAATAAATATCTCCTCCCCTCTGTCGTCGAACCAACCCCCGTATAGGAGAACGACGAGCCGGTCTCATCTGGTGGAGTTGGTACGTCTAGTGGCGGAGTTCAACCACCAGGGGATTTTCCCATGCCAACCTGCTAGTTCCTTTTTTTTCAATTCAATGAGTTGCGGGAATGAACGAATGGCCTGGCTCTTGCTTTCAGCAGTTGTCAAGGTTGAACGAACACACCTGACCAAGAACAGACCATACCCAGGTCCTAACAGAAGCCCCGCACGGCGACCTGAAACTGAGTAGTGATCTGTCATGGTGAGACAGCCGAGAGGCAGGAGTCCTCCGCTTGTGATCTGGTGGGCGTCACGCCCTCGGGGACAGGGATGCAAGGGGGACAGGACGTGTCCCTCCGTATCGTCATAGGGACGAGGAGAGAGACAACAATTCCGGACAGGGAGGTGAACATGAAGGCGTTACTCATGAGGCTAATTGTTGTGATGGTGGTGACCTGTGCAATGGGTTTCGTGGCGTCGGGTGTCGCTCTGGCATCGGAGTGCGCATGGTGCGACCAGATGGCCAACTCGCTGACTTTCTACAAAGCCACCTATCCCACATCTAACTTTGATCCCTACCTGCAGAAGGTAGGCATCCTACGGGAGGCGGTTGGTCGCGGGGATCAGAGTGCTGTGAGGGACGAAATTCGAGAGTTGTTCCAGATGCTGCGCACTCGAGCCCATGGCATCAACGACGTGGCCGCGGATGAGCTCTTAAACCATTGGCAGATGGTGACGCCCGTTGAGCAGCTCAAACTGTCTGAGCCGCAGGTCGAGGAGTGTACGGCAACCTCTACAGGCCTGACGTGCGGTAACGTTTCGATTGAAAGGGTCCCGGAACCGGCCACCAGGTCGTCTCGTCCTGAAAGTCAGGATAATATGGGAGGAGCCGAGGGTGGGTGAACGCTGAACCATTGCAGGAGAGCCCATCGTGCTCGTTTAAAAGGGATCCCGCAGGCGAAGAAAACATGCGTGCGTATCGGGAGGGACGTTCACCAGGGCGCTCAGACGGAGAATTTCCAAACGTGGGAAATGAAATACCGGGGCACCAGAGTGGACTCTGATGCCCCGGTGGTTTCCTCTCTAGTTCCGAGAAGATTCCTAACTGTGAAGGAGGCTTATCCATCGAGGGAGCCATGGTGCGCGCTGCTCTCAAGATCATCTTTCCGGTGCTCCTGGTCAGCACGGGTGTGGCAGGGAGCGAAACTGTGCCTGTCAAGGAAAAGCCTCCCGAGTTAGGCCCCTCCCTTCAAGCCATCCAAGAAACCGAAGACACCGCTCGTCTGCTCGCGATCTTACTCGACTCGGGCCGCTATGTGATCAATGAGAACCAGGACCTCTTCGATGATCCCAACAAGGAGCAAAAGGGATTCTCTCCTGAAGTGTTCGAGCGCCAGCTCATCGAGGTGTTTCGCAGTCGCTCAGGGATCGACCTCCAGGAGCTTCAATCCGCGCGGCTCCCACGACGCGCCAAGGAGATGCTGACGGTCCTGGACGCTGTGGGCAAGAAGGTGGTGGCTGAGGCCCAGCCTGAAATCAACAGCAAGGGCGTCGGCTTCAAGGGATTTATTCCTGCGGTATTCGGGTTGAGAGTGGCCAGTCGCTTTACGGAGATAACGGGGGTGCGGCTTAAACAGACCGCGCTGGCTCCCCGTAACCCGTTGAATGCCCCTGACGCCTTCGAGCGGAGCGTATTGCAGGAGTTCGCAGACCCTTCCTTTCCGCGGGAAAAGGTGATCAGCGAGGTGACCGCCAAGAGCAAGTCCCTGCGGCTGATGTTTCCGCTCTACACCACCCGCCAGTGCCTCACCTGTCATGGGGAACCGAAAGGGAAACTTGACAAAACGGGTCATCTGCGGGAAGGTCTTCGTCTAGGGCAAAATGCGGGAGCGATCAGCGTGGTGATCCCGATCCAATGATGAGGCGTCTGGGGCTTTGCTGCGGTCTTGCCATCCTCCTGGGGACCGGCTATGTGTGTGCGGCTGAAGGCCCCAACGGGCCGACGGAGAAACCGGCGGGAAGCGGCGTGATCGTCCATTCGGAGGGGTATATTCTGACCGCCCATCACGTGGTGTCCAATGCTCGCCGCATTGTCGTGGTCACGCCGGGTGAATTCCGGGCTCCCGCCCTGATCGTCAGCACCGATCCCGAGCGCGATTTGACCTTGCTGAAGATCGAGACCATCGGGCTTTCCGATGCCCCCGTAGGCTACGCCGGCGCGGTCCGGCTTGACGAAGAAGTGATCGTGGTCGGGTTCCAGTTTGGCCTTCGGGATGTGTCGGTCTCGCATGGACGGATCTCCGCAGTGCGAACGAAAGGCGTGACCCGCGTCTTCCAAGTTGATGCCGCCGTCAATCCTGGCAACAGCGGGGGGCCAGTCTTTAACAGCCGGGGCGAGCTGATCGGGATCGTGACGACCAAATTCAGTCACCCTTCCGGGATTCCTCCGGAAGGAATGGGTTTTGTCGTGCCGATCAGTTATGCGACACCGCTGTTGTCCAACATTCCGGATTTTGATTTTGCGGCGATCGGAAAGGGGCGAAAAGCGTCGAAGAAACAAGACATGGAGACGATCGTGCGCGAGATGGCGCGGACGACGGTCCGGGTTGAAGTTGTTCGCTTTCAGGAACCCGCCACGGCTGCTGGCCAGGCCGAGCCGCCCACCGGCCAGGCGAAAGGCGAACCGCGGCGATCCCCTCTTCCACCGCCCCAGCCGGAAATTGCCCAAGACCAAAGTTCGGGCGGACGCGATGATCCAAGCGCGATCGCGAAGGTGAACATGCAGATGATGGTCGCACAGCGCGATGAGCTGCAGCGGCTTGCCCAGACCGGCGTTCATCCTCCGGAAGGAATGGTGCTGATTCCGGCTGGGGAGTTTCTACTTGGGGCTGAGGATGGACTGCCTGATGCGCGGCCGATGCACCGGACCTACCTGAGTGCGTACTGGATTGACAAGTACGAGGTCACGAATGCGCAGTATCGTCGGTGCGTGGAGAGCGGCGTATGCTCGCTCCCGAAGGAACGCCGGGCTTTTGTTGATTCACAGTTCGCTCAGCATCCGGTGACGAACGTGACCTGGGCGCAGGCCCGTACCTTTTGCGAGTGGAGGGGGCATCGGCTGCCAACCGAGGCTGAGTGGGAGAAGGCGGCACGAGGCACCGACGGGTGGCGCTATCCCTGGGGGAACAGCGAGGAACCGATTCAGCGCCGGGTGAAAGAATATGCGCTGAAGCTCGGGAGCAATGGCACTGCCCCGGTGGGCAGTTTTTCCGATACCGTCTCACCCTATGGCGCGTTCGACATGGTCGGAAACGCCTGGGAGTGGGTGAAGGACTGGTACGCCGAGGACTATTATGCATCGGCGCCTCCTCGCGATCCTCAGGGGCCCCTCCGCGGGTCGTTTCGTGTCTTACGAGGTGGTGACTGGAGCCAGGGCCCGCTGGAATTGCGCGTGACTTACCGCGGGTGGGACGAGATGACCTACTGGGGCCCGACGCTCGGATTTCGGTGCGCCTCCGATGTTCCGTGAATGCCTTCCATGACGCCCAGACTCACATAGCGCGGCAAGCCGATCAAAGAGTAGTGGTTGGCTGAAGCCCACCAAACAGACTCAACGTTCAACCACCACCGTTGAGAAATTGCCGCCGTACCGAGCGCGATCCGAAAGAAATTCGCCTAAAGATCAATAGCCTAGGTTGCGTCGGACAGTCGGCGCCCGTGGCACTCCTCTTGCTTTTATGAAGGGAGGGGGAAGAGCTTGTAAGGGCTCCTTAGCTGAGGAGGATGTGCGATGTCGGATTGGGGAATGTGGGGCTACATAGGCATCGTGTCCGGCCTCGTGGCGATGGTCTCCGTGTTCTTGTTCTGCATGGTGTTCATGTACAGGACACCGGAGAGTCCCGAGACTGGACAGATCGGATCCCACAAAGATCATCCTGAAGACTCCGCCTCTGGCACCAAGCACGCGGCTTAACCGTATGCCCATCCTGAGCGAGGGTCCCAAGACGCCGTGCCCCAGCACGACCGCCTTATATCTACTGGATTTCTGGAGCAGCCAGGAGGTAAGCCATGACTCGTAACTGCTACTTCATTCTTCTGCCGACCTGCACAGCGGTTCTCTTCTGGACGACCCCGGCGACCGCCGATCACCCCGATAAGTCTGGACCCTTTCCGCACATCGCCCACATGGAGGTGAAGGGGGTCGTGAAGAGGATCGAACCGTCGATGCTGTTCGTTCAACCGTCGCATGGACTGCGGCCCCGCACGATCAGCGTCATCAAGGCCGAGCGAATGGGTCTGTACGACGCCAAAGTGGGCGATGAGGTGATGTTGGTGGTCGATGAAGGCAACGTCCTTGTGGACGCCCACAGGGCGGGCACGCCGTCCGCTGGTCACCGCATCGTCGCGGGAACCCTGAGCTACGCCGATAAGTTCTGGGAGGAGATCAAGCTCTCGACCCCGGAGGGGTCAGAAAGCTTCGCGGTGGACCCCTTGGCAGGCAGCAAGCTTTCAGTTTTTGGGGAAGGCATGCCTGTCACGTTGGAGCTTGATGAGGCCAATGTGGTGATTGATATTCACCAGGGCCGGTGACCTCGACGATCCGACACATCGGCGATCGACCCAGTCGGGGACCTCAGGTAGGCCGCACGAGGCCCGGCGCAGTCCGGGTCCTAGAGAAATGACCGCCGCCGCGTCGTCCTCGCGGACGAAGCGGCACAGAATCCGGCTTATAGTCCCTCTCCCACACGCCCTAAAAAGGGGACAGGTGAGGGTTGCCCGTCTCCTTGTCCCTTGACATCAGAGCCGTGGCTAATGTATTCGCACTTTCAGAAATTATCTGAAAAAGGGAAATGAGATGCCTAGCGTGAAAGTTCGGGAACGAGGGCAGGTGACGATTCCCGCCTCCATTAGAAAAGAGCTGGGTCTCGGCGAAGAAGCGACATTGAGCGTCGTCAAGGTCGGCGATGTCCTGATGCTGACGCCCCGCAAGCTGATAGGTGACGTTGTGGCGAAGAAAGCCGCACGCGCTATGAAGAAGGCTGGCTTGCGCCTGCAAGACCTGTTCGCCGACTTGGATACGCAGCGCGCCCGCTACAACCGCGAGCGCTATGGAAGTTAGGCGGTGGAAGGTCTTTCTCTACACCAGCGCACTGATCGCGGGAGTGGTCTCGCCGACCGGGGCGGCGCGAGAAGTCCTGCGTTTAGGTGAGGCCCGCGTGGTTGACCTGGTCGTCTCGCGACAGGTCATTACCGAGGCGGACCGCAATCTCTCCGCAAAACTGCCGGATGTGCTTCCCGATTATCGGGCACTCCTGATACAACTCGCTCCTCTGATTGTCGAGGACCCTCCTCCTCACGTGGTCAAAGAGGCCGCGCGCGTCATTCATCAGAAGGACGCGCCGATCTTAGCGGCAGCACGAGAGGCCGAAGTTGATTATCTCGTTTCCTGGAACACCCGTCACTTCCAGACCGGTGCAGTGCGGGCGTTTGTGCGGTTTCCGGTTGTCACCCCGGGTGAGTTTCTCAAGGATTTTCGCCGCCTACTGCCAGATGATCTATGATGAATGATCGCCATTCTTCCGCTTGGAGGAACCGGCACAGAATCCGGCTTACAGCAGCGTACTTCCAGCATTTCTAATGACTTCAAATTAATTTCCAGACCGTGTAAAGAATCGGCGAGCTTTATATCCGTACAGCCATCTTGCAGTCGTGCCGCCGATGTTGCGGACGGTGTGCGAGGTGGGTTATTCGACGATCCAGATCGTCAAGCCTTTGCATTCACCGAGCAATTGGTCCGTGACCCCGCCCCCGAAGAAACGTTTTTTCCGTGACGCGCCGTGACGCCCCACCACCACGGTGCTGTGACCTCCCTCTCGGGCCTCCTCCAGAATGTTTCGAGCCACGTCATCCTCATGCCCGAATTTGAGGCGAACCCGCGTGGTGTCGAAGCCCGCCTTGGCGAGCAGGTCGCGAGCCTTCGTCAACACGTTGCATTTGGCTTCCCGTTCCTTTTTGTACCAGGCGTCCTGGTCCTTCCGTAGCTGCGCGCCAAGCTGCGCCTCTGTCGCCGGATTCTCAGATCCCCCATGCTCCAGTAACGAGGGCGGGAGGGCTCTGAGGACATGAAAGAGGGTAATCTGCGCACCCTTTGTGTCCTTCAACATGGTGCCGGCGTATTGCACGGCAAGATCTGAATTCTCCGAACCGTCAACGGCAACAAGAATATTCATGGCAAAGTTCTCCTAGACAGACCATCAGATAATCCTCAGCCTAGCTCGTCGATGACCCCGTGAGTGCGCCTATTTCTTGGGACAGCGCGGGTCGGCCGCCTGGAGTTCGGCGATTTTTTGATCGTCGAGCGGCACGGGCGCGCAGCCGTGGCCCTTTTCGCAGACGAAGTCGAACTTGGCCGCCGGCTGATGGCAGCTCATGCATGGCACGCCCTGGAAATTGGTCGTCTTGTCCCCCCGGGTCCTAATCTTGGTGCCTTGCGCCGAGACGTCCAGCGCAAAAAATTCCCAGCCGTTGGTGTCTGGAAATTTCTGGCGCGAGTGCTTGACCATCACCTCGCCCGGAAGGAGTTGCAGGAACGTACCGACGGGGTATTCCCTGTCCGGCACACTGTTCTTAAAAATACGCACCGCCTCCTTCAGTTTCTCGGGGTCCGCGTTCTTGATGTACGTGTTTCTGATTTTGGTCGCGTCACGGATGCAGCCGAATGAGTTTTCGGAAACCGTGACATCCTGAGCGTACACGCTGCACGCCATGGATAATCCCAGTCCGACCGCCAACACGCTTCTCGTGCCCACCAACGCGGATATCCGCGACACGCCTGTCATGACATGACGCATGTGAGTTCTCCTTTCTGCTAAGCCCCCTCACCCTTCTCACTCCCCCCACTGGCGAGTGTATTTTTTTCTTGCGGGTGGCGCCGAGCGGGACCCCGGCGCAGCATAGCGCGACTTGCTTAGTTCATGGCCGGCCAGGCGCGTCGTAGGTGCGACTTGCTTGGCTTCCCGGAGCACCCAAGATGCGCTGGCCGGTCGGCGAAAGCGAGCTTTGACCCGTTGCATTCTGCTGAGCAACGGGTGCCCCGGCTGCTCGGCGCAAGATACAAGGACCCGCTCTTTTGGCTGTTACATTCGCCCCGTTTTTATCTTCTCGTTGAGATCGTCTATCCAGCGGTGCTGGAAGTCCTCGTAGGTGATGAACAGCCGGTCCTTGAACGCGTCGGGGAACGGTTGCCCCGTCGCCAACTGGCCGAGCACCTCGCGCATCTTCTCCATCCCGAACCGATCGATGAAATACTTGGTGGCCGAATTGCCTTCCAGGTAGGCGACGATGGCCTGTTTGGGCGTGAGGGCCATCCAATTGCCCTCAAGGTAACTCAGGTTGACCAGCGTGACTTGGCCGCGGACGAGTTCGGGGATGTCGGGTGGCGGGTCCCCGGCCAGTTGCATGGCCAGCCCCTCGTTGAGCCACTGCGGGATCGCTCCGCGTCCCCCCATCCGTTCGTGCAACAGCGCATGCACGTACTCGTGACGCAGCACGCGGGTGAGCCAGGCCTTGTCGGTCAGCGCCCCCTGCGTCGGCACCTTGATGCGCCCCATCACCGGATCGTATAGCCCATCGGACCACGCCGGCCCGCCGGTGGCCCCCTGAAATGTCTCGCGCGTGTGCAGCACCACCAGAATCGGCTTTGAGGGAAAGTGGCCGAGCTGCTGGCCGATCTCCCGGTACGCGTCTTCCAGGATCTCCAGGACGCGGTTCCACACGGCGTGATCGGCGTCGCCGTCGAATTTCACCAGAAAGTGGGAGCTTTCCCGAGCCAGAAACTTCTGCTCGGCCTTCTGAGTCTGCTCGATGCGCGCGATGAGTCGCCCGAGGTAAACCTGGAGATTAGGCGCTTCGGCGATGTGGTCCTTGGCCTGCTCGAGGTGCGTGCGGGCGCCTGTCAGGTCGTCCTTGTTCAGGAGCAGTTCTGCGAGCGCGAGATGTGGCAAAGGGTTCTCCGGGTTCAGCTTAATGGCCTCTTCCAGCAGCTCCGGGGTCAGGGCTGGATCCTTGAGCTCCCAGTACGCATAGACCAGGTTGTGATGGGCGATCGAATTGTACGGGTTGATGGCGAGAGCCGATTTATACGCAGGCACGCCGGCGGCTGGTCCACCCGCTTTCACCCGTATGACCGCGAGGTTGTTCCAGAGCGTGGAGGCGGAGGCACGCACGGAAGGGTCGTTCAGGGCGTCCGGCGGCAGGGCCTGGAGCTTGGCTTCCGCTTCCGTGTCCTTCCCCTGCTGGATCAGCGCGTTGATCTCGTTCAGCGCAGCTGCATACGGCGAGCCGGCCACCTTGACGGGAATCGTCAGCGGCGTCCCGCCTTGCCGGATGATCGGCTGGGCGGCCGGGTCGGACAGGACCACGGAAAGCTGGGGGTTGGGCTGGGGCTGGGAGGCCGGCGTCGCGACCGGAGGCGGCGCCTGCCGCTGAAACACCTGCTGGTGCCTACTCCACCACTGGAATCCGACAAACAGCAGGATCCCCAGCGCGGTGTAAGCTAGCAGGCGCGGCATCATGACACTGCCCTTTCGGCGCGAGGCGCGGGCGCCTCGCGCACTAGATCGGACGCATGTCCAGGCGGTGGGCGTTCTTCAGCGCGATCTTCACCCACTTCTCTTCCGGCGGATACCCCGCGACCTCACGGCCGTTGACCAGGATCACTGGAACGCGATCGGCGTAATACTTCCTGGCCTTCTCCTCGCTGTGGACGTCCTTTTCGATGAGATTGTGGGGGAACTCCTTGCTCAGCTCTTCGAGAAGGGCCTTGGCCTTATCGCAAAGCGGGCAGTCGGGCTTGGTGTAGATCACCACATCGGGTGTGGCGGGTTTGCGCTTCCAGACTCCAAACATCCCGGCATTCTATGAATGTCGTCGCCCTCGGTCAAGCGAGGGGAGCCGGTGCGTGACTAGTGCGGCTTGCCCAGCCAACGGGCTATAATAGCGTCGATCGAGGGAATCATGAGCAGTCGCCAAATACCTGCGGATGCCCATGGGGCGGTCCGCATCAGGGGCCATACGCTCTTGTGCCTGCAAGGCTTTCGAGGCGAGGGGTATAGCGCCGGTTTCATAGAGAACATGGCCGGGCTCCACCGGGACCTGCACGAGCACCCCGATCGATGGGTCGAGGTCGTGGAGGCGCCGGACGCGTTCTGCGCCGCCTGCCCCCACTTGGCGCCAGGTGGTTGTTCGCTGAACGGCGCGCGCTCGGAAGAAGGCATGCAGGCACAGGACCGGCACGTGTTGGAACTGCTGGGACTCCAGCCGGGAACCAGGGTGCGGTGGCGCGAGGTCCTGGAGCGGATCCGCGCATCGGTGAAGGGCTCTGACCTGCGGGGCATCTGCGGGTCGTGCCGGTGGCTTCCGCTGGGTTATTGTCGCGACGGCATCGATCAGTTGCGTGAAGGCCAGATCATTCGCGTGCGTACTCTCAGAAAGGATGTGAAGCCGTGAGCGAGGACTTGGTTGAAGCGAAGCCGGTTCACCCGGACTGGGAAGCCGTCCGCGCGCGGCTCCGGAGAAATCACCCGACCTTCTTTGAATTGGAAGCCGGCGGAGCCTTGCTGATGGATCTGGGAAGCGATGGCTGGCTGCTGGAGCTGACCCCCGACGGACGCCTGCTCTGCCAGATGGGCGTGGACATCGAAGACGTCATGAGCCTGATGTCCGAGGGGACGCCCGAAGACCTGGGCACGGACGAGGTCGCGAAGCAGGCCAAGTACTACCTGCAACCGGCCGTCGCCAAGTTCCGCCCCGCCCTGCGCGGGGCCGGCTTCGAAGAGACGAACGAGATGACCGAGGATTACGTGGCGGCGACTTTCCACAAGGCCGTGGACTATCACAAGCCGGATGAAGTCGAGCAGATGGTGCGATGGTGCCGGCAGCAGTTCGGCATATGACACTCACCGGCTACGCAACGCCAGAAGGCACCCAGCGGTACCGTGATCGGCTGGTCGCGGCGGGCGCGGCCCATGAACGACACTTCCGCGAAGGGCTCGGCGGGCTGACGCTCTCCACGATCGGGCTCGGCACGTATCTCGGCAAGCACGACGGCGAGACGGACGCGCTCTATCTCGCCGCGGTCAAGCAGGCCGTCGAGGCCGGGTGCAACGTCATTGACAGCGCGATCAACTACCGCTGCCAGCGCAGCGAGCGAACGATCGGCCAGGCGCTGGCCGAGCTGATCAAGGATGGAACCTGCCGTCGCGACGAAGCGCTGATCGCAACGAAGGGCGGGTTCATCCCGTACGACGGCGCGCCCCCGCGCGACGGCTACGCCTACGTGCAGAAGACCTTCATCACGCCCGGCATCTTCCGTTCGTCGGACGTGGTGGCCGACTGCCACTGCATGACCCCGACGTATCTCGGACATCAGATCGACGCCAGCCTGGCCAACTTGGGGCTCACCTGCCTCGATGTGTACTACCTGCACAATCCGGAGATCCAGCTTGAGCAGGTGACGCGCGACGAGTTCATGAAGCGCATGCGCGCGGCCTTCGAGGCGCTCGAAACGGCGGTCGCGCAGGGCAAGCTGCGCGTATACGGGACGGCGACGTGGGAGGGCTATCGGGTGCCGCCCAAGGCCCGCGGCCATCTCTCCCTGGAGGCGCTGGTGCGCCTGGCGGAAGAGGCGGGCGGCAAGGACCACCACTTCAAGGTGATCCAGTTGCCGTACAACATCGGCATGCCGGAGGCGCTCGCTGCGAAGACGCAGTCTTTCAACGGCGCGACGGTGCCGCTTCTGGTAGCTGCCAAGGCGCTCGACATCTACGTGATGATTAGCGCGCCGATTCTGCAGGGAAGGCTTGCGCGCGGGCTGCCGGCGGACCTGCAGCAGGCGCTGGGCGAGGGCACTGACGCCCAGCGGGCGCTGCAGTTCGTCCGCTCGACGCCGGGCATCGGAACGGCGCTGGTCGGGATGAAGCAGGCGGACCACGTGCGGGACAACATGGCGCTCGCGCGGCTCGCGCCGTTCTCTCCGGACCAGATTGCGAAATTGTTTGGATGATGCGGACGCTGATCTATGACGGCCAGTGCCGGCTCTGTGTGACGGCCAAGAAGGGATTGGAGAGGCTGGCGCCGAACCCAGACGTCCAGCTCGTCCCGTACCAGAGCGAAGAGGCTGCGTGTCAGCTCGGTGCCGAGTACCAGCCGGGGCGCCCCGATGTCGCGTTCCTCGTGGAGCCGGACGGCACGATCAGCCGCGGGCTGGACGCCTTCCTCCCGCTGGTGCCGGGGCTTCCCGGAGGGCGCGTGCTACATGCCATCCTCCGCGTGCCGCTGGTCCGGCCGCTCGCCTATCTCGCCTACCGCCTCGTCGCCCGCTACCGGTATTCCTGGTTCGGCTCAGTGAACTGAGCGGGTCTGTGTCGCCTGCGGCTCTGGGGTCCTGTCGGCGAACAGCCCAGCCGTGCTCGGCACCCCGCCCGGTGTAGGGGCCCCGCCTGCGCGCGACCGGGCGCCCGTTCGCCACCACCCCTCCGCCTCCAGCGACATCGAAAAGATCTGCGGGTGACACCGCATGGGCGCCCAGATGCAGCGCGGGGCGTACAGCCGGGTCTGCGGGGCTTCGACGGCGAAACGCCCAGCTGCGCTGGGCTATGCGGGGGCAGGACCCGCTCTTAGCTGTTCTCGGAATTCCGGTACTTCTCGTCCAGGTCGTAGTAGGCGTCGAGCCCGATGATGTCGTGGAACTGCTTGAAGGGAAGCAGGCGGTCTAGGTGGTCGCGCGTGGTGCCCTTGGTCTTGATCAGGTTGAACATCTCCTGCATGGCCTTGGCCGAGGCGTAGAGCGCAGTCAGCGGGCAGACGATGAGTTGGAAGCCGAGCTTCTCCAGTTCGTCTTTGGTGAGCAAAGGCGTGACGCCGCCCTCCAGCATGTTGGCGACAAGCGGCGGAGGCAGCTCCTTGGCGATCGTCTTCAACTCCTCCCCGCTCCGGGGCGCCTCGATGAAGAGCGCGTCGGCGCCGGCCTCCTTGTACTTCAGGCACCGCTCGATCGCGTCCTCTAGGCCGTTGACCTGGCGCGCGTCCGTGCGCGCCACGATGAAGAAGTCGCGGCCCCGGCGCGCGTCCACCGCGGCCCGGATCTTCTGCACGTGCTCTTCGACCTGGATGACCCGCTTGCCCTTCATGTGGCCGCAGCGCTTGGGCCAGACCTGATCCTCCAGGAACATGCCGGCGGCGCCGGCCTCGATCAGCTCGGTGACCGTCCGGATCACGTTCAGCGCGTTGCCGTAGCCGGTGTCGGCGTCAATGATGATCGGGATCCTGACCGAGGCGCAGACGCGCTTCGCAGTCGCCACCATTTCGGTCTGGGTGAGGTAGCCGAAGTCCGGCAGGCCGAGCTGCGTGGCCGCCACGCTGTAGCCGGAGATGAAGGTCAGGGGAAAGCCGGCGCGCTCCACGAGCTTCGCGCCCAGCGCGTCGTATACGCCCGGAAAGATGAGGGCGCGTTCCTTCTCCAGGAGGGCGTGGATGCGGGTTTTCGGCGGCATGGAGCGGCCATTGTAAAGGCAAGGACCCTGATGGTCAATCGGTCTGCTTCCCTGGCGATTGCGCAACGGCGCTGAAACGATTATGCTTCCTACCTCACGCCCTGCCGGGAGGTCCTAGAAGATGAAGACTGCGAAGCTGCTGATGCTGGCCGTGATGATGACGGCCTTGATGCTGGGCGCATGCGCGCGGCCCCACGGATATGGAGCGGGCAGCGGTTATCGGGAGGCTGCGCTCGAGCGCGGGCTCGCCGAGACGAACGAGCAGGTGGACCGGGCGGTCAAGGATCCGGAGAAGGCCAAGCAGGCCAAGGCGATCGTCCAGGACATCGTCAATGAGGTCAAGCAGTCCTTCAAGAAGACGAGCGACTATCATCAAAAGCTGTACGCGCTGAACGCAAACTACGAGGCGACGCCGGAGCAGTTCATGAAGATCCTGGACGAGCAGAACAACGAGCGGATGGCCAGCGCGACCAGGATCCTGGGGTTCCGGTTCAAGTTGAAATCGCTCCTGACGGTGCAGGAGTGGAAAGACCTGACCGAAGCGATGGACAAAACGCGCAGCCGGTACATGCCGAAAAGGGAGAGCATGTAAGGAGGTGTCCGATGAAGTTTGGGCCGACCAAAGTAATAGTGAAGGGGGACGCGCTATATGACGCGAGGACCAACAAGCTGATCCAGGACGGACTCAAGACCCCCAAAGAGCTGGAGGATTACGCCGCGCACCATTACATCGCCTTGCCTGTCGTGGACAACGCGGGGAAGCCCTGGCTGCTCGACGGGATGTATGTCTATTGCTTCCGCGGCTCGAAGTTCGAGACGCTCGATGACGAGGCCGCGCATCTACGACGCTGTCCGGACTGCGGCGGCATGGCGGTGCCCAGCGAACAGGGGACGGTCGAGCGCGACTGTGTGCGCTGCACCCGGTGCAGCCATGAATTCGATGCCCGGCTGGAGATGATGGAGAGTCAGCGGGTCCTGCCCCCGCATAACCCAGCCGTGCTCGGCACCCCGCCCGGTGTAGGGACCCCGCCTGCGCACGGCTGGGCACACGCTGGGCGCCACCCGCTGGTTTACGCTGAAAGGATTGCTCTGAGGAATAGTGAAGCCTGCTTGTAGATGCCGGGGCATTTGGACTCGCGCGGGCCGGCCACGTTGAGCACACGCACCGTGTGCTCACCCGCCCAGGCCTTCACGGCCGACTCGCTGGGTGCTTCGGTTAAGTCCAGCACCAGGCACGGCTTACCCAGTTTTCTCGTCACTTCGATCGTGTAGGCCGTGCCTTCCGTGGGCGCTCCATGCGTCAGGACCAGCGTGCCGTCCGAATCGCGGACGTTCCATTCAGTGCGCTGCGAGTACTCGGCTGAGGGTGTCTCCATCAGCTGGTAGCGGGGCGCGAGCGGGCCGTCTTCCGCGATGCGCCCCTTGGGGCACCACCCGCCTGCCGGCACGCCCTTCTCCAGGGCGACATCCAGCGCCGCGCGGTCCACGCCCGTCTGCCCGCCGGAGACCACCTTTTCAAACATGGGAGGCGTCAGGGAGGGGATTCAGTCCCGCCGGAGCCGCTCCTCATACGGAGCAAGCTGTTTCAGCAACTCGGGCACGCGCGGGTCGTCCTTCAGCGAGTCAAGGTTGGCCTTGACACAGAGGAGGGCCCCTTCGCAGGCTGCTCGGGCCGCAAAAATGCCAGCTTTCAGGTCGGCGGCCATGGGCGAAGAGGCGAAGGGGATCAGTTCGCGCAGGGCGTCCCTGCCGGTCACAGCCAGTTCCATGACCGCAAGGGGAACCGCGGTCGCAATGTTGAGTGACTGTTGGAGCGCCGCGACCCGCTCCGGGTCGATCATGGGGCGCTTGGAATTCTGGATCACGGCATTGTATGCGGCGGCGTCTTCGCGGATCGCCGCCTGGAGCCGATTGCGGAGCTGGAGGAGCAGATCACGCTTCGAGCGGAGCGTAGCGACCTTCTGGGGCTGCGTTTCCTTTTCGAGCAGGCGTCCCGCAACCATCACGCCCAGGGCCATGGCGGTCGCGCCGATCATGGCCGCTACGCTTCCTCCTCCCGGCGCCGCATTCGGGGCCGACACGGCTTCCAGGAACGGGATGACCGTAGTCGAGAGGTCCTGCCTCAGGACCTGGGCCATGCGCGCTTCGAGAATCTGGTTCATGGAGAAGTTTTCCAGCTTGAGGTAGTGTCCGGCGACCGTGGCCACGGCCGCTTCGGGGATCAGACCGATCACTTCACTGCTCTGGACCTCCACGCCGCGCTTGGCCGCTTCCGCCTTGACCGCCTCATACGCCACGTGGACGGGTGTCTCTTCATAGTTGGTCAGGTTCATGGAGACCTGCACGATCCCGCGCGTCTTCAAGGCGATGCCCACGGCTTTGACGGAAGGCAGCCCGCCGTTCGACGCCCGGACGGTGTAGGCGATGGCCTTGGCGATATCCAGGTTCTTGCTGGCGAGGTTCACGTTGTAGGCGATGAGCGGGCGGCGCGCCCCCACGATGGTGGCCCCGGCTGTCCGGTGCAGCTTCGCGTCCCCAAAGTCCGGCGCCCACTCGGGATTCATGCGCATCCGCTCGCCCAGCTCATCGAGGCCGCCGCGCCGGATGTCTTCGATGCGAGTTCGGAACGGTGCCTTGGCTGCGTGCTCGTAGAGAAAGACCGGAATGTGCAGTTCATCCGCCAGGCGGTGTCCGACGAGCCGCGCGAGGTGGACGCAATCGTCCAGCGTGACGCCCCGGATCGGGACAAACGGGATCACATCGGTGGCGCCGACGCGGGGATGTTCGCCGCGGTGGGTGGTGAGATTGATCCGGCGGAGAGCCTCTTCGGCCGCGCGGAAGGCGGATTCGACGACGGACTCGGGCGGCCCGATAAAGGTCAGGACCGAGCGGTTATGGTCGGCGTCACTCTGGCGGTCCAGTACGACGACGCCGGGGACAGCTTCAATGGCGTGGACCAGCGCGTCAATGGTCTCGGGCTTCCGGCCTTCGCTGAAGTTGGGGACACACTCGACGAGGCGATCCATGATAGATCCCACCCTAGCGAGTGCGTGGAAGCTCTGTCAAGGTGGTTCTATGGTTAGATAGCGAGAGTTGACGGAATGGGCCTCTCCATGATAGTTCTGTAGTTTCGACTTCGCTGATTTTTCAGGTTTTTGCCGGACAGAGACGCCAGCAGAGAGCCTTACAGAGAGGAGAGGGTCGCGATGAAGCTCACGGGCGCCGAAATCTTTGTGGAGTGCCTCAGGCGCGAAGGCGTGAAGACAATCTTTGGCCTCCCGGGCGGCGTGGTGTTGAAGATCTTCGACGTCCTGCACCAGCAGAAGGATATCGAGGTCATTCTGACCCGGCACGAAGCGGGCGCTGGCCACATGGCGGAGGGCTATGCAAAGGCCACGGGCAAGCCGGGCGTCGCGCTGGTCACCTCCGGGCCGGGCATGACCAATGTGGTCACCCCGCTGGTAGATGCCTACATGGATTCGGTCCCGATCGTCGTCTTCACCGGGCAGGTT
This sequence comes from Nitrospirota bacterium, assembly GCA_005877505.1. GTDB lineage: Bacteria > Nitrospirota > Nitrospiria > Nitrospirales > NS-4 > NS-12. The sequence goes on along the minus strand of VBOO01000001.1, from coordinate 6,539 downwards.
CCGACCCATCTGATCGGCAACGACGCCTTCCAGGAGGCGGACAATGTTGGCATCAGCCGGCCGTGCACCAAGTACAACTTCCTGGTGAAGGACGTGAACGACCTCGGGCAGATCATCAAGGAAGCCTTCTACATCGCCATGACCGGCCGGCCGGGGCCCGTGCTGGTGGACATCCCCAAGGACGTCGCGATGAACAAGGGCGAGTTCCACTATCCGGACCGCGTGTCCATCCGGGGCTACAGCCCGACCTACGAAGGGAACAAGTGGCAGATCAAGCAGGCCGTGGAGGCCATCCACAAGGCCAGGAAGCCAATCATCTACGTGGGCGGCGGCGCGATCTTCTCCAACGCGCACGAGGAGCTCCTGGAGCTCGCCGAGTTGACCCAGATCCCGGTGGACATGACGCTGATGGCCCTGGGCGCCTTTCCCGGCTCGCATCCGCTGTCGCTCGGCATGATGGGGATGCATGGCTCTTACGCTTCCAACATGGCGGTCCACTTTTCCGACCTCGTCATCGCGATCGGGGCCCGGTTCGACGACCGGGTCACCGGCAAGGTGTCGGAGTTCTGCCCGGAGGCCAAGGTCCTCCACATCGACATCGACCCGACGTCGATCCGCAAGAACGTCCACGTGGACATCCCGATCGTCGGGGACGTCAAAACCGTGCTCCGGGAGTTGATCGCGATGCTCAAGGCGACGCCGAACGGCCATTCCATCGAGCAGCGCAAGCCCTGGTGGACCCAGGTCAACGAATGGAAGGCCAAGCACCCGCTGACCTATGTGCAGCCGCCGGACGCGCTCATCAAGCCGCAGTACGTCATCGACCGTCTCTACCAGTTCACGAAGGACAAGGACCCGATCGTCTCGACCGATGTGGGCCAGCATCAGATGTGGGCGGCTCAGCACTTCGTCCTCAACAAGCCGCGCCGGTGGCTCACCTCCGGTGGGCTGGGCACGATGGGCTTCGGGATGCCGGCGGCGCTGGGAGCGCAGGCGGCCTTCCGCGACAAGCTGGTGCTCTGCATCGCGGGCGACGGCAGCTTCCAGATGAACATGCAGGAGATGGCCACGGCGGTCGTGAACAAGCTGCCGGTCAAGGTCTTCATCCTGAACAACCACTTCCACGGCATGGTGCGCCAGTGGCAGGACCTCTTCTACGAGGGCCGGTACGCGTCGTCCTATCTGGACACGGTTCCCGATTTCGTGAAGCTGGCCGAGGCCTTCAACGCGGTCGGACTCCGGGCGAAGAAGGCGGACGAGGTGGATGGCGTCATCAAGGAAGCGCTCAAGGCCGACAAGCCGGTCATCGTGGACATCGAGGTGGACCCGTACGAGAACTGCTATCCGATGATCCCGGCCGGCGGTTGCAATCACGAGATGATCCTCGAAGACCCGCCGGAGATGAAGCGTGGTGAGAAGCCCGTGCCGAAGGTGGCGGGCGAGGACAAGGACGCCGTCCTGACGGCGTGATGACCCCCATCACCCTTCCCTCTCCCCAGCAACTGGGGCAAGGGGAAATGAGGTACCCTCTCCCTGGAGGGAGAGGGTCAGGGTGAGGGGGAAAAGGAGCTCTGTGGAGCATATCATCTCGGTGCTGGTGGAGAACAAGTTCGGGGTGCTGTCGCGCGTGGCCAATCTGTTCAGCGGGCGCGGCTACAATATCGAGACCCTGTCCGTCGCGCCCACTCTGGACCCGAGCATGTCCATGATGACGATCGTGACGCAGGGCGACGACCGCATCATCGAGCAGATCGTCAAGCAGCTCAACAAGGTCATCGACGTCATCAAGGTCGTGGACCTGAACGAGGCCGAGTTTGTCGAGCGCGAGACGGCGTTGATCAAGATCCACACGCGGCAGGAGGACCGGGCCGAAGCCTTGCGCATCGCCGACATCTTCCGGGGCAAGGTGGTGGATTCGACGCCGACTACCTATACGATCGAGGTCACCGGGGACGTCAGGAAGGTCGAGGCGTGCATCAACCTGCTCCAGCCCTTGGGCATCAAGGAGCTGGTGCGAACTGGCCGCGTCGCGATCGCGCGTGAGCCGGTCCGTCAGGCCGTCGCGCAGCCCAGGCGCATCCTGAAAGAGGAAAAATAATCGCGCATTCGGTAGGGGCACGGCGCGCCGTGCCCCTACAAGAGAAGGGACCGATCATGCTGAAGATTTACTACGACAAGGACGCTGACTTGAAGGTGCTGAAAGGGAAGACCATCGCGATCGTCGGGTTCGGCAGCCAGGGCCACGCGCACGCGCTGAATCTGAAGGACAGCGGCATGGACGTGCTTGTTGGCCTCCGGGAGGGCGCGTCCTGGCAGAAGGCGGAACGGGCCGGCCTCAAAGTCATGCCGGTGGCTGACGCCGTGAAGCGGGCTGATGTGGTGATGATCCTGGCGCCGGATGAGATGCAGGCGGGAATCTATCGCGCCGAGATCGGCCCCAACGTGAAGAAGAACACCTACCTGGCCTTCGGGCACGGGTTCAATATCCATTTCGGCCAGATCGTCCCGCCACCCACGATCAACGTGTTCATGATCGCTCCCAAGGGGCCGGGGCACCTCGTCCGCTCGGAGTTCACGAAGGGCAGCGGCGTGCCGTGCCTGCTGGCCGTGCATCAGGACCCGTCCGGCGACACCCAACAGATCGGGCTGGCTTACGGTTCCGCCATCGGCGGCGGGCGGGCTGGGATCATCGAGACGACCTTCCGCGAGGAGACGGAGACAGATCTGTTTGGCGAGCAGGTGGTGCTGTGCGGTGGGCTGACGGCGCTCATCCAGGCTGGGTACGAGACGCTGGTGGAGGCGGGGTATTCGCCGGAAATGGCCTACTTCGAGTGCCTCCATGAGGTGAAGCTGATCGTAGACCTGATCTACCAGGGCGGCATCGCCAACATGCGCTATTCGATCAGCACCACGGCCAAGTACGGCGACGTGACCCGCGGGCCCCGCATCATCACCGATGAGACTAAGAAAGAGATGAAGCGCATCCTGGAGGAGATCCAGAGCGGGCGGTTCGCCAGGGAATGGATTCTTGAGTGCCAGGCCAACCGCCCCCAGTACAACGCTCTGCTCAAGCGCGGCGAGCAGCATCCGATCGAGGAGGTCGGGGCCCGGTTGCGCGCCATGATGCCGTGGCTCAAGAAAGACCAATTGGTCGACAAGTCCAAAAATTGACGGAGCCCGGATATTCATGGATGCCGTAGCGAGGCGGCCGAGGCCGAAGCCCGCCGTGGCTTCTCGCAAGTGAGGACGACGCAGGCGTACGGGGCACCCGTTGCTCCCCCAGTTGCAACGGGTCATCAGTACGTTGAGGAGAAAAGCCGATGGCCCATTGCACCTTGAAGAGCAATGGGCAACCCCGCAAGAGAATCGGACGATGCAGTAGGTATTCATGAATACTCCGGGCTCCCATGGCTGACCGGGCGCGTGGCTGGCCGATCGCCCGGGAAGGGTTGCCCTTCCTGGCCGCCGCGGCCGCCCCTGGAATCGCGACGTGGGCATTGGGTTGGACGGTCGCCGGGTCGGTGTTCGGCGCCGTGGCGCTCTTGACGGGGTGGTTCTTCCGTAATCCGCCCCGCCAGGTGCCGGACGGGCCCAACCTGGTCGTGTCCCCGGGCGATGGCCGCGTGCTCGCGGTGGCGGATGAGGAGGAACCCCGGTTTCTGAAAGGGCGGGCGGTGCGGGTGAGCGTCTTTTTGAGCCCCCTGGACGTGCACATCAACCGCACGCCGTGCGCTGGGCTGGTGAAGGCCGTCGCGTACAAACCCGGCAGGTTCCTGGTAGCGAGCCGGCCGGATGCGACGCTGGCGAACGAGCAAGTCGCGGCGCTGTTCGAGACGGATGTCGGACATCGCGTGCTGTGTGTGCAAGTGGCCGGCTATGTGGCGCGGCGTATCGTCTGTTGGCTCACCGAGGGCGAGCGGGTGGCCCGCGGCGAGCGGTACGGGCTGATCCGGTTCGGGTCGCGCATGGACCTCTACCTGCCGAAGGAGACGGAGGTACGGGTCAAGACGGGCGATCGGGTGACAGGGGGCGAGTCCATCATCGGAGTGTTGCCATGAGAATGAGAGCCTCATTGCGGGAGCGCCGCCGGCAGGTTATCTACGTCGTGCCGAATCTGCTCACGACGGGGAACCTGTTTTGCGGCCTCTACTCCATCATGTCGGTGTTCGGAGCCGACTACGTGAAGGCGGCGATCGCCATTCTGGTGGCGCTGATCTTCGACATGCTGGATGGCCAGTCCGCCCGCTGGACCAAGACGACCAGCCAGTTCGGCATCGAGTTCGATTCGCTGGCCGACCTGGTGTCGTTCGGCGTGGCGCCGGGGGTGCTGATCTACTCGTGGGCGCTGAGCGGGTACGGGGTCCTGGGGCTCGCCGTCGTCTTCGCCTTCGTGGGCTGCGGCGCGCTCCGGCTGGCGCGCTATAACGTGCTGGCGGCCACATCCGACAACCGCTATTTCGTGGGTCTCCCGATCCCGGCGGCCGCCGGCGCAATGGCGTCGTTGATGCTGTTAGACCATCACATCCTCCGTCTGGGTCGCGAAGTGAAGCCGGTGTTGATCCTGGTCGTGTCGTTCGTCCTGGCCTTCTTGATGGTCAGCACGATCCGGTATACGAAGTTCAAAGGCATGAAGCTCCGTGCCGGGGAAGGGTTCATGTATCTGGTGTGGAGCGTGCTGGGAATCATGCTGATCGCGGCGGCTCCTCAGATCGCGTTGTTCGTCCTGTTTGCCGCCTACGCCTTGTCCGGGGTAGTGATGCTGGCGGTGAACCTGGCGCGACGGACGGCCCGTCGTGGCCTGGGACCGGAGAAGTCCCTCACCGTCCCCTCTCCCCCGCGGGGAGAGGAGTAGGTGAGGGGTAAGCTGAAGGAATGAGATGGGTCGTCTGATCCGCATCTTCGATACGACGCTCCGGGACGGTGAGCAGTCCCCCGGCGCGGCCATGAATCCGGACGAGAAGCTGATGGTGGCCAAGCAGCTGGCCCGGCTCGGCGTGGACATCATCGAGGCCGGCTTTGCGTACAGCTCGCCTGGCGACTTCGAGGCGGTGCGCCGCATCGCGCAGGAAGTGCAGGGACCGACGATCTGCAGCCTGGCCCGCGCGCGCGCTGAGGACATCGACCGCGCCTGGGAAGCCTTAAAGGGCGCACCCAAGGTCCGCATCCACACGTTCATCTCGACGTCGGACATCCATCTCAAGCACCAGTTCCGCCTCACGCGGGACCAGGCCCGCGAGCGGGCCGTTGATATGGTGACGCGCGCCCGCGGCTATGTCGAGGACGTCGAGTTCTCGCCCATGGACGCGACGCGCTCGGACGTCAAGTACCTCAACGAGGTGCTGGAGGCCGTCATCGCGGCGGGAGCGACGACGGTCAACATCCCCGATACCGTGGGCTACGCCACGCCGGGGGAGTTCGGGCGGCTCATCCGGGGGATCCGCGAGAACGTCCCCAACGTCAAGCAGGCTGTGATCTCCGTGCACTGTCACAACGACCTCGGCATGGCCGTGGCCAACTCGCTGGTCGCCGTATTGGAAGGCGCCGGCCAGGTCGAGTGCACCATCAACGGGATCGGCGAGCGGGCGGGCAACGCTTCGATGGAGGAGATCGTGATGGGGCTCCGCACCCGCAAGGACTTCTATGGGGCGGACACCACGATCGTCACGGAGGAGATCATCAAGACCAGCCGGCTCGTGAGCAAGGTCACCGGCATGATCGTCCAGCCCAACAAGGCAATCGTCGGGGCCAACGCCTTCGCCCATGCGTCCGGCATCCACCAGGACGGTCTGCTCAAGGAGAAGACGACCTACGAAATCATGCGGCCGGAGTCGGTCGGGCTCGGCAAGAGCACGCTTGTCATGGGCAAGCTCTCCGGCCGGCACGCCTTCCGGCAGCGTCTGGAGGAGCTCGGCTTCAAGCCGACCGAGGAAGAGCTCAACCGGGCGTTCGAGCGGTTCAAGCGGCTGGCCGACCAGAAGAAGGAAATATACGAGGAGGACCTGGAAGCCATCATCAGCGAGGAGCTCCAGACGATCCCGGAGACCTATCGGCTGAAGTCGCTCTACGTCGAGAGCGGGACCGACAAGACACCGACGGCGCGGATCGAGTTGGAGATTGACGGGCAGGTCGCGCAGCAAACCGGCACCGGCGACGGCCCGGTGGACGCCGCCTACCGCACCATTACGGCTATGACGAAGACCAAGAGCACGCTGGTGACGTACGCCGTCAAGGCCATCACGGGCGGGACGGACGCGCAGGGCGAGGTGATGGTGCGGGTGGAGGAGGGGCCGAAGACGGTGACCGGGCACGGCGCCGACACCGACATCATCGTCGCATCCGCCAAGGCCTACCTGAACGCGCTCAACAAGCTCGCCTATTGGAAATCCCGCAAGGACGACGCCCCGAAGATCCCCTACATCTGAGACCGCCTGTCACCGCTTTCCTGCAGTCTTGTTCCCTTTTTTGTTACTTCGGGTATCCAATATTGCCGCCAAGCCGAAAGACTCCCCGGCTAAACCTTCCAAGGCCTTGTCGTATAC